>CAIYQF010000482.1 GCA_903928325.1 uncultured beta proteobacterium
GTGGACGCGGTGTAGCCAAAGGCCTCTGCTACGGGTGTTTGCAGGTCAAATACCAGCCGATCCTCACGCCGCTTGGCGATCAGATGCAAGCGGGCACGAATCAAAAACAGCAGCGACTCGTTGCGTCGGATTTGCGCAATTTCAAAGTCGGTCGCTAGGCCGTTGTGCGCCAGTTCGGCCCAATTCCAGCCCAAATGCGCCGCCCGCGCCACCCACAAAACCGCTTGCAGGTCGCGGATGCCGCCGGGCGACTCCTTGCAATTGGGCTCCAGTGAATAGGGGGTGTCCTCGAACTTGGTGTGGCGTTGGCGCAGTTCCAGTGTTTTGGCAACAAAAAAGGCTTGTGGGTCCAGTGCGGCGTAGAACTCGGTTTTAAAGCGCTTGACCAGTGCGGCGTCACCCGTCAGGAAGCGGCACTCCAGCAGCGCGGTTTGCACGGTCACGTCCTTGCTGGCCTCGTTCACGCATTCCTGCACCGTGCGCACGCTCGATCCGATTTCCAGTCCGGAGTCCCAGCAGTTGCCAATGAATTGCTCAATGCGCTTGGGCAGGCCGAGGTCGCCGTCCTGCGTGTCTGGCAGCAGCACCAGCACGTCTACGTCGGAGTAGGGGAACAGCTCTGCGCGGCCATAGCCGCCGACGGCCATCAAGGCGCATGGAGCATCCAGCTTGGCTTGGGTCCACAGGGTGGCCAGCAAGGCATCGGCGAGGGCCGACAGCTCTCGCAGCACCTTGTGGATGCCGCGTGGCCTGAACCCGGGTGCCAGCAAACCGTCCAACAGCTGCGCCTTTTGCGCCCGGTAGGCGGTGCGCAGCACCTGGATTTCGGTCATGGACGCGGTCGCGGGCGCAACGCTCAGGGGCTGGGCGCCACAAACGCAGGCGTCGGCGGGCTGCCCGCCGACAGTGTGAGCACCTCGTAGCCCGTGGGGGTGACGAGCACCGTGTGCTCCCACTGCGCCGATAGCGAACGGTCTTGGGTGACGATGGTCCAGCCGTCTTTATCTGGCCCGTCTTTGATTTCTTTGCGTCCGGCGTTGACCATGGGCTCGATGGTGAAGGTCATGCCCTCGACCAGCTTCTCTAGCGTGCCGGGTCGGCCGTAGTGCAGCACCTGCGGTTCTTCGTGAAACACCTGGCCGATGCCGTGGCCGCAAAACTCGCGCACCACGCTAAAGCCCTGGCTTTCGGTGAACTTTTGAATGGCAAAACCGATATCACCCAGGTGAATGCCGGGGCGCACCATTTGGATACCGTGCCACATGGCCTCGTAGGTGATAGCGCACAGGCGTTTGGCGGCAATGGACACGTCGCCGAGCATGAACATGCGGCTGGTGTCGCCGTGCCAGCCGTCTTTGATGACGGTGATGTCGATGTTGACGATGTCGCCCTTTTTAAGCGCCTTGTCATTGGGGATGCCGTGGCAAACCTGGTGGTTGACCGAGGTGCAGATCGACTTGGGGAAAGCAATCTTGCCCCCGCCGGTGTAGTTGAGTGGCGCCGGAATGCAGCCCTGCACGTCCACGATGTAGTCGTGGGCCAGTTTGTCCAGTGCGTTGGTGGTCACGCCGGGTACGACGAAGGGGGTCAGGTAGTCCAACACCTCAGAGGCCAGTTTGCCCGCCACCCGCATGCCTGCAATGCCGTGGGCGTCTTTGTAAGTAATAGTCATAGGGGCGCGATTATCCCATTGGGTGTGGCCGCCCGGCGGCGCACGCCCTGGGGCTTATTCCTGCTCTAGAAAACGCTGGGCGTCCAGCGCCGCCATGCAGCCCGTGCCTGCGCTGGTGATGGCCTGGCGGTACACATGGTCTTGCACGTCGCCGGCGGCAAACACGCCGGGCACGCTGGTCTGCGTGGCAAAGCCCTTGAGGCCACCCTGGGTGACGATGTAGCCGTTGTCCATGGCCAGTTGGCCCTGGAAAATGTCGGTATTGGGCGCGTGGCCGATGGCAATAAAGCAGCCTTGCAGTGTGATGTCTTCCAGCGCGCCAGTGGTGGTACTTTTGAGGCGGATGCCGGTGACACCGCTGGCGTCACCCAGCACTTCTTCCAGGGTCTGGAAGGTTTTGAGTTCAATCTTGCCCGCAGCCACCTTTTCCATCAACTTGTCCACCAGGATAGGTTCGGCCTTGAACTTGTCGCGGCGGTGCACCAGGTACACCTTGCTGGCGATGTTGGACAGGTACAGCGCCTCTTCCACCGCTGTGTTGCCGCCGCCCACCACGCAGCACACCTGGTCGCGGTAGAAAAAACCGTCGCAGGTGGCGCAGCCCGACACGCCACGACCCATAAAGGCGGTCTCGGAGGGCAAACCCAGGTACTTGGCAGAGGCGCCCGTGGCCAAAATCAGTGCGTCGCAGCTGTAGGTGGTGTCATCGCCTTTGAGGGTGAAGGGGCGCTTGCTTAGGTCCACCGTGTTGATGTGGTCAAAAATAATCTGGGTCTTGAAGCGCTCGGCGTGTTCTAAGAAGCGCTGCATCAGCTCGGGGCCTTGCACGCCGTTCACGTCGGCGGGCCAGTTGTCCACCTCGGTGGTGGTCATCAATTGGCCGCCTTGGGCCATGCCCGTGATCAGCAA
>CAIYQF010000483.1 GCA_903928325.1 uncultured beta proteobacterium
CGCAGGCAGTCTTTGATCGAGTCAGCAATGGCGCCAATATCGCTCTGCTGCATGATCAGCGACTCATGGCCCATCAGGCCAAAAGACGGCGTATAAGCGTTCGTCAAATCCGCATACATGTGGGAGTGCGTCCCGGCGCTGCGTTCGGCGGTTTGCACCGCCATGGAGGGCTGGCGAAGCAGCTTGCCCTTGTTAAACCGGCCCTCGGGGTCAACACGTGCCTTGTAGTCGGTAAAGGGCTGCAACTCGGCGTCGCTCAAAAACTCCAGCTTGGTGATGCCAATGCCGTGTTCGCCCGAAATCACGCCGTCCAGGCTTCGGGCCAGCGCCATGATGCGTTTGACCGCGCCGTGGGCGGCTTGCAGCATGTCGTAGTCGTCGCTGTTGACCGGGATGTTGGTGTGCACATTGCCGTCACCGGCGTGCATGTGCAGCGCCACCCAAACGCGGCCCTTGAGCACGCGCTGGTGAATGGCAGTGCACTCGGCCAAGATGGCGGCAAAGGCGCCGCCGGTAAAAATGCCTTGTAGCGGCTCGCGCAACTGGGTTTTCCAGCTGGCGCGCAGGCTGTGGTCTTGCAACTGGGCAAACACGGTGTTCACGTGGTCCAGCCAGCCTTGCCACTGGGCGCGCACGCCTGCGACCAGCGCCACCGCCTGGGCCACACGTTCTTGCAGCAGCTCGGGCGAGGGAATGTCGATCGAATCGTCCGCCTTGCCCATGGGCAGGTTGCCCTGGCTCAAAAACGCGTGCAACGCGTCGCACAGCGCCAGCTTGTTCTGTAGGCTCAGCTCAATATTGATGTGCTCAATGCCGTCGGTGTATTCGGCCATGCGCGGCAGCGGAATCACCACGTCCTCATTGATCTTGAAGGCGTTGGTGTGTTTGCTAATGGCGGCGGTCTTTTTGCGGTCCAGCCAAAACTTTTTGCGCGCCTCGGGGCTGATGGCGATAAAGCCCTCGCCGCTGCGCGAATTGGCAATGCGCACCACCTCAGAAGTGGCACGCGCCACAGCGTCGGCGTCGTCCCCGGCAATGTCGCCAAACAGCGCCATTTTGGGCAGGCCGCCGCGCTTGGACTTGGTGGCGTAACCCACGGCTTTCAAATAGCGGTCGTCCAGATGCTCAAGACCAGCCAGCACCACGCCCGAGCGCTTTTGCTCGGCAAACATGAAGTCCTTGATTTCCACAATGCTGGGCACCGCGTCGCGCGCGTGGCCAAAAAACTCCAGCACCACGGTGCGGGTGTGCGCCGGCATGCGGTGCAGAACCCAGCGCGCGCTGGTAATCAGGCCGTCGCAGCCTTCTTTTTGGATGCCGGGCAGGCCACTGAGAAACTTGTCGGTCACGTCCTTACCCAGGCCCTCTTTGCGAAATGCCTTGCCCGGAATGTCCAGGCGCTCGGTGCTCAATTTGGTTTTTCCGTCGGCTTGGTAATACTGCAGCTCGAAGCTGGCGACTTCGGCGTCGTGGATCTTGCCCATGTTGTGGTTCATGCGGGTCACTTCCAGCCACTCGGCCTGGGGCGTGACCATGCGCCAGCTCGCCAGGTTGTCCAGCGCCGTGCCCCAGAGCACCGCTTTTTTGCCCCCGGCGTTCATGGCGATGTTGCCACCTATGCACGAAGCCTCAGCCGAGGTGGGGTCTACCGCAAACACAAAACCGCCGCGCTCGGCCGCATCGGCCACGCGCTGCGTGACCACGCCGGCCTCCGACCAGACGGTGGCGACATCAACGTCGAGCCCTGGCAGGCGCTTCATCTCGACTTCGGTCATGGCTTCGAGCTTTTCGGTGTTGATCACCGCGCTCTTCCACGTCAGCGGAATCGCGCCACCGGTGTAGCCGGTGCCGCCGCCACGCGGAATGATGGTCAGCTCCAGCTCAATACAGCC
>CAIYQF010000484.1 GCA_903928325.1 uncultured beta proteobacterium
ATACGCAGGGCTTGGGGTGTGGCTGGCCGTTTTCGGACATGTGTTTGGGACTTGGCTACAGGCAGCGCAGTTGTGGGTGCACGAAGCCCGAATGCCGGAGTTTTCGCCCAGTTGAACCTGCAGCGCCTTGCGCTGGCAAACGACTCCTGGGACGCGGAGGTGCCGCGCTGTGCCGAAAGCGCCGCAAAAAGAGGTGTCACCTAAAATCCACCGGTTGCGCCTTGGGCCTCCCATCCCCAGCAGCACCCGTTTACGCCTTTCGAAAGCTCCGCATGCAAATCTCATCCACCATTTTCAAAGCCTATGACATCCGGGGCACCGTGCCGAGTACGGTCAATGAAGACGTTGCTGTGCGCTTGGGCCGCGCCTTTGGCACGCTTGCGCTGCGCCAGGGCCAGACCACGGTTGCGGTGGGGCGCGACGGGCGCCTGAGCGGCCCCGGGCTAGCTGAATCCTTGATGCGTGGTCTGCAAGACGTGGGCGTGCAGGTGATTGATGTGGGCATGGTCACCACGCCCATGCTGTACTTTGCGGCCTGCACTTTGTGCAATAGCGGCATCCAGGTGACTGGCAGCCACAACCCGCGCGACTACAACGGCTTCAAGATGGTGATGGGGGGTAAAGCCAGTTACGGCGACGAAATCCAGGCCCTGCGCCAGATGATGGTGGACGAAACCTGGTCGCTGCAAAGCGGCGGCACGTGCACCAGCGCGGACGTATTGCCCGCCTACACCGCAAAAATCGTGGGCGACATTCGCCTGGCGCGCCCCCTGAAAATCGTGGTGGACTGCGGCAACGGCGTGGCCGGCGCCTCAGCCCCCGCTATCTTGCGTGCCATTGGCTGCGAGGTGACCGAGCTTTACAGCGAAGTCGACGGCAACTTCCCCAACCACCACCCCGACCCCAGCAAGCCCGAAAACCTGCGCGATCTCATTGCCGCACTCCAGACGAGCGACGCTGAACTCGGCCTGGCCTTTGACGGCGACGGCGACCGTTTGGGCATCGTGACCCGCGACGGCAGCAACATCTTCCCCGACCGGCAGATGATGTTGTTTGCCCAAGACGTGCTCTCGCGCGTGCCCGGCGGCACCATTGTGTTTGACGTGAAATGCTCGCAGCGTCTGGCCCCGGCCATTGCGGCCGCCGGTGGCGTGCCGCTGATGTTCAAAACCGGCCACTCGCTCATCAAGGCCAAGATGCGGGAGCTGGATTCGCCCCTGGGCGGCGAGATGAGCGGCCACATTTTCTTCAAAGAGCGCTGGTTTGGCTTTGATGACGGCACCTATGCGGGTTGCCGCTTGCTGGAAATTGTGAGCAAGGTGGCAGATTCGAACGCGCTCTTGCACGCTTTGCCCACCAGCTTTTCCACGCCCGAACTCAACGTGCCTTGCGCCGAGGGCGAGCCGCACAGCGTGGTGGAGCAATTGGTGGCGCGCGCGGATTTTGCGGCCCCGGCCACCGTCAACACCATAGACGGCTTGCGCGTGGACTGGCCCGACGGCTTTGGCCTGGTGCGCGCGTCCAACACCACGCCGGTGCTGGTGCTGCGCTTTGAGGGCCATACGCCCGAGGCGCTCTCGCGCATTGAGGCGGCCATGCTGGCGCTGCTGCGCGCCGTCAAGCCCGACGCGCATTTTGAGCAAGCGGCGCACTGAATGAGCACCACGGCCCGATGCGCATATTGATCGTCAAGCTCTCGTCCCTGGGCGACGTGGTGCAGACGATGCCGGTGGTGCACGACATGCGCCAGGCCCTGCCGCACGCCCAGATCGACTGGGTGGTGGAAGAAGCCTTTGCGCCCCTGGTGCAACAGGTCCAGGGCGTGCAGCGCGTGCTGCCGATTGCGCAGCGGCGCTGGCGCAAGTCCTGGCTTGCCGCTCCCACCCGGCATGAACGTGCGACTTTTGCCAAGCTGCTGCAGGCGCAGTCCTACGACGCGGTGATTGATTTCCAGGGTCTCATCAAATCGGCCCTGGTGGCGCGCAGCGCCCGTCTGGCGCCCGGCGGCTTTCGCGCCACCTACGCCAACGCCAGTGAAGCCTGCGCCTACGAGTGGCCGGTGCGCTTGCTGTTAGACCGCTTGGTGCCCATGCCACGGCGCATCCATGCCGTGGCACGCTACCGACTGCTAGCAGCACAGGTGCTGGGATACCCGGTTGACGGCCCCAGCTCGTACCCGCTGGCACCCTTGGCGTCTGGCGCGGTGGCGGTTGAGCGCTACGGCGTGTTGCTGGCCCACGGCACGACGCGCGCCGATAACGAATGGCCCGAGCGCGACTGGATCGCCGTGGGCGAGCAACTCATCGCACAAGGCCATACGGTGGAGCTGCCACAGGCGGGCGCGCTGGAGCTGGCCCGGGTGCAACGGATTGCGCAGGCGCTGGGGCCACAGGCACGCGTGTGGCCTGCGTTGTCGCTGGTGCAGGTGACACAGCGCATGGCGGCGTCGGGCGGCGTCATCGGGGTGGATTCAGGCCTGAGTCACCTGGCGGTGGCGCTGGACCTGCCGCATGTGCAAATCTTCAGCCAGGCCCGCGCCTGGCGCGCCGGGCCGGTGGGCAACGCCCACCAGGTGGCGGTGGGCGGCAAGGCTGCACCCAGCGTGTCCGCCGTGTGGGCGGCCTGGCAGGCGGTGGGTGCCGCATACCCGTGCCGCCAAGCGCCGTCCCACCCACAGCAGGTGCGCGCATGACAGCCCACTGGTCAGAGCGGCTGGCACTGGGTTTGTACAGCGCGGCGACGGTGTTGGCGCAGCCGCTGCTGCGTCTGAAGCTGCTACTGCGTTCGCGCAAAGAACCGGCCTATGGGCAGGATGTCGCCCAGCGTTTTGGACGCTACCCCGGGCTTGCGACGACGGACAAGGCTTTTGTCTGGGTGCATGCCGTGTCGCTGGGCGAGACACGGGCGGTGGAGCCGCTGCTGCGCCATCTGCGCCAGGCGCTGCCGGGTATGCGGCTGCTGCTAACCCACGGCACTGCCACCGGGCGCGAGGCCGGGCGCGCGTTGCTTCAGCCGGGTGATGTGCAGGTGTGGCAACCCTGGGACACGCCGCTGGCCACCCGGCGTTTTGTGCGGCAGTTTCGCCCGCGCATCGGTTTGTTGGTGGAGACCGAGGTCTGGCCTAACCTGGTCCACACCTGCCTGCGGGCGCACGTGCCGCTGTGTCTGGTCAACGCGCGCTTGAGCGCCAAGTCGTTGCGCAAAGCGCAGCGCCTGGACTGGCTGGCCGTACCGGCGTTTCGGAGCCTGAGCGCGGTGTGGCCGCAGTCGGGTGACGACGCGGCCCGGTTGCGCAGCCTGGGTGCCCCGGTGCAAGCACCCACGGGCAACCTGAAGTTTGATACCACGCCCGACGCCGACCAGTGTGCCCAAGGCCAGTCCTTGCGCCAAAGCGTGGGTCGGCCGGTGCTGCTGCTGGCGAGTTCGCGCGAGGGCGAAGAGCAAATGCTCTTAGATGCCCTGCGTGCGCACGCAGGGCCCGAGCGCAGCGTGCAGTGGCTGCTGGTGCCACGCCACCCCCAGCGCTTTAACGCTGTGGCAGCGCTGTGCTTGGCTGCGGGCCTGACGGTGTCGCGCCGCAGCGTGGACGGCAGCGGTTTTGCCCCCGCCGACGTCTGGATCGGTGACAGCGTGGGCGAAATGGCTTTGTATTTTGGTTTGGCCGACGTGGCCTTGCTGGGCGGCAGTTTTGCGCCGTTGGGGGGGCAAAACCTCATCGAGGCCGCTGCCTGCGGCTGTCCGGTGGTGATGGGCCCGCACACCTTTAATTTTGCCTCTGCTGCCGAGTTGGCGCAGGTAGAAGGCGCGGCGTTTGAGTTGCCAGACCTGCCCCAAGCCCTGGACTACGCGCTGCGATTGGCCCACGACCCGGCGGCACTAGAGGCCTCCAGCAGCGCCGCACTGGCGTTTGCGTTGCGCCACCGGGGAGCGGCCTTGCGCACCTGCGCGCGCGTCGTGGTCTGGTTGGCGCGCCAGCGACCCCAGGGTCTGTGGTAGCGGTGAGGGGCTGTTGCCGCGCTATTTGTCCAACAAGGCGTTGACGTCTTGCAGGTCGGATTCGGCCAGCGTGCCTGCCGCCTGGCGCAGCTTGAGACCGCCCACCAGCACGTCGTAGCGAGCCTTGGCCAACTTGGCCTTGGTGTCAAACAACTGGCTTTGCGAGTTCAGCACGTCGATGTTGATGCGCACGCCTACTTGGTAGCCCAGTTTGTTGGCATCCAAAGCGCTTTGGCTCGATACCTCGGCTGCCTCATAGGCTTTGACCTGGCCCAAAACCGACTGCACGCCGTAGTACACGGTGCGCGTGGTTTGCAGGGCGTTGCGGCGCACGGTTTCAAGGTCGTTGCGCGTTTTTTCTTCCAGTGCGACGGTCTCTTTGAGACGGGCGTCCAGGGTGCGACCCGTGAACATGGGAATCGTCAAGGTCACGCCGACAGAGGCGCTTTGACCGTCACCGGGGCGGGTGTTGGTACCTGAAATACTGTTGCTATAGGCCTGGTTCGCCGCCGTCACTCCGGTGCTGTTGGACGAGGTGCTGGTTCCGCCCCACGGAAGCGATTTGCCCACCGCAGCATTGAGTGCCAGCGAGGGTGCCGCGCTGGCGCGGGATTTTTCCGACTCCAATTGCGCCAATTCCAACTCAACCCGTTTGGACTGTATTTGGGGTTGGTTTTCTTCGGTGGTGGCGGTCCACTGCGCTTCCCCGCCGCTTAAGGAGGGCAGTTGCAAGGGCAGGCGCACACCGACGGGCTCTGCGTTTGCAATGCCGACTTGCTGGTTAAGCAGGCTCTTCTTGATAGTGAGGTCGTTCTCGGCGGCGATTTCTTGGGCAAGTACCAGGTCAAAGCGGGCTTGGGCTTCCCGCGCGTCGGTGATGGTGGCCGTGCCTACTTCAAAGTTGCGTTTAGCCGATGCCAGTTGTTCTGCTACGGCAGCTTTTTGTGCACGCACAAAGGCCAGGCTATCGGCGGCGGCCAGCACGTCGAAGAAGGCCGAGCTCACGCGCACCATCAGGTCTTGCTGGGTTGCGCTCAGTGCGGCTTGGGCAATGGCCACGCCGCGCTGGGCCTGAGTCAGCGTCACATCATTGAACCGGTTGTACAGGGGTTGCGACAGTTGTACGCCCAAAACGCCGTCAGTTTGTGCCTTGTCACTGGTGGAGTCGGTGCTTGAGTACGGGATGCCCAGCGCGTTGGAACTGGTGGAGTCGGTCGAACTGCTTCCTTGTTCCCACCCCCGCTTAAGGCCTGCCTGAAAGTTTACGGTGGGCGCACTTAACGCCAGCGCCTGGTCCACCTTGGCAGACGTGGCCGCAAACTGGGCCTGTGCGGACTGGTAAGCCGAGTCGTAGCTTTGCGCGGCGTGGTAGAGGTCTAGCAGGCTTTGGGCCTGGGCAGGAGCGCCCCATGCGAAAGCAATCAACACGGCCATGGGGCGAAGTCGGGCAAGGGGCATCAGTCGGTTCATGGAAGGGTTCTCAGTCAAACAAAACAGGTGATGGGTGTCGGGCGGGTCAGTAGCGTGCGACCGTGGTGTCGAGCTCAGTGGCCCAGGCGTCAATGCCACCGGCAATATTGGCTACTTTGGAAAAGCCATTGCCCACCAAAAAGCGGGCAATTTGCATGCTGCGCGCGCCGTGGTGGCACAGGCAGGCGATGGGTTGATCGGGGTCCAGATCGGCCAGGCGCACCGGCACCAGGGCCATGGGAATGGCCAGAAGCTGGTAGCCCGTGGCAGCAGCGTCGCCACCCGTGACACGGGCCCGGGTCAACTCGTGGGGTTCGCGCACGTCCAGCAACACCGGGCGGTCCATGGGGTGGGATTGCGCCGCAGCGCGCAGCCAGGCCGCAAAGGCGACGGGGGCGATTTGCTCAATCATGGGCGCCGCGCGTCAAAAGCAAGTTAGAAAGTGAAATGCGATGCTTCAGCAAACCCGTGCAGACGCGGCGCGTTGGCGTCCCACAGGGTGTGGCTTTGCACTTCGTTGGCGCTGGTGCGCGTAAACAAGGTGGCGCCCATGATGGGCTCCTGGCCGACGACGGCAATCAAGCGCCCACCCACCTGCAACAGGTCCAGCAGGTGCTGGGGCACCTCGGCCACTGAGCCACTGAGCATGATGGCGTCAAACGCGCCGCTTTCCAGCAGCGCGTGGGCGCCGTCGGCCAAGCGGATTTCGACGTTGTGTAGGCCCGCTCGGCGCACATTGGCATGGGCCATTTCGGCCAACTCGGACTCGATTTCCAGCGACAACACGCTGTGCGCTTGGCTGGCAAGCAAGGCGGCCATGTAGCCGCTGCCGCTGCCGATCTCTAGCACCCGCTCATGCGCTTGGACTTGCAGGTCTTGCAACAGGCGCGCTTCCATGCGCGGGGCCAGCATGCATTGCCCGTGGCCCAGGGGAATCTCCAGGTCGGCAAAGGCCAGTGCCTTGTGGGCCAGGGGGACAAAATCTTCGCGCTTGACGGCGCCCAGCAAGGCCAAAACCCCGGCGTCGAGCACATTCCAGGGCCGGATTTGCTGTTCAATCATGTTGAAGCGGGCTTTGGCAGTGTTGCAGAGGTTCATGGTGATGCTCGGTATAAGGCAGTTGGGATGGTCCAATTTTACTGGGCGGCGTCTGGTTTTGGGGTGTGGCTGACCGGTGGCAGGCCGAAAAGCCGGCGCGACCACTGCGCCAAATCATCCATATAGCAATAAACCACTGGCACCACCACCAGGGTCAGCAAGGACGAGGTAATCACGCCGCCAATGACCGCTTGGCCCATGGGAGCACGCATTTCCGAGCCCTCGGTCAGAGCGAAGGCCAGCGGGATCATGCCGAAAATCATGGCCAGCGTGGTCATCAAAATGGGCCGCAACCGCACCTTGGCCGCCAGCAAGAGCGCAGCGCTACGGTCCAGTCCGGGAACGTGTTGGCCGCTGGGGTCCAAGTGGTCTTCGCGCGCGCGGATCGCAAAGTCGACTAGCAAAATGGCGTTTTTGGTGACCAGGCCCATGAGCATGACCACGCCAATAACCGAGAACATAGACAAGGTGGAGTTAAAAACCATCAAGGCCAGCACCACGCCAATGAGCGTCAGAGGCAGCGCCGTCATCAGGGCCAGCGGCTGCAAAAAGCTCTTGAATTGGCTTGCCAGAATCATGTAAATGAAGATCACCGCCAGCGCCAAAGCAGAAATGGCGTAGCCAAAGGCCTCGGCCATGTCCTTGGTGGAGCCGCTGAATTTATAGCCATAGCCTTGGGGCATGGCGATGCCATCCATAACCTTTTTGATGTCGGCAGACACCTCGCCGGCCGAGCGGCCCGACACGTTAGCGCTGATGCTGACCTCGCGCGCCATGTCGCGCCGGTTGATTTGGTTGGAGCCGGTGGTCTCCACCACCTGCGCGACCTGGTTGAGGCGCACCACGCGGGTCGATCCGTCAGCGTTGGTGCCCAAGGCAAAGGGCAGCCGATCCAGGTCTTGCGGGCTGTTGCGGGCCTCGGGGTCTAGGCGGACGTTAACGTCATAGGTCTGGTCGTCAGCGGCGCGCCAGTTGCCCACGGTTTGCCCTGCAACCAAGGTGCGTAAGTTGCTGCCGATTTGCGCCAGGTTCAGGCCCAGATCGGACGCCGCGTCGCGCCGCACTTGCACGTCGAGCGCCGGTTTGTTGGGCTTGAAGCTGGAGTCCAGATCCACCAGGCCGGGTATGTCGCGCAGCCGGGTCAGCGCCAGTGCGGTCAAGCGCTCCAGGGTTTTGGTGTCCGCGCCCTGTATGGAAAACAAAATTTGCTTGCTGCCACCCACCGAGTCCATCAAACCGATGTGGGTGACGGTGATGCCGGGCACATGTTGTAGCCGTTCGCGCAGCGTCACAGACATGGCTTCGATGCCCAGTTTGCGCTGTTTGCGGTCCACCAGGCGGATGTAAATGCTGGCGTAAATTTTGCCCTGGGCGTTGCCGGTGTTGATGGTGGTGACGGTGTAGCGTACCTCGGGAAACGCGCGCACCATGGCCTCGACTTGGCGGGCTTTGGCCTCGGTGGCCTCCAGGGATGTGCCCACCGGTGTGTTGAAATTCAGCGTGGTTTCTGAAAAGTCCGACTTCGGCACAAACTCGGTTCCCAGCAGCGGCACCATGAAAATACTCAGGGTAAAAATGCCTACCGCCAAAAACACCGTTTTGAGCTTGTGCACCAGCGCCCAGCGCAAGATGCCCTGGTAGCCATGGGCCAGCGACTCGGTGCTGCGCTCGAACCAGCCGGTCACGCGCCCCAGCGTCTTGTCGTACCAGCCCACCGGTGGGCCGCGCAGGCTGTGGTGTTCGAGCACGGGATCGTGCCAAATACTCGACAGCATGGGGTCCAGGGTAAAGCTGACAAACATGGAGATCAGGACTGCCACCACAATCGTCAAGCCAAATTCATGGAAAAACTTGCCAATGATGCCACCCATAAAGCCAATGGGCAAAAACACCGCCACGATGGACAAGGTGGTGGCCAGCACGGCCAGCCCGATTTCCTGGGTGCCGTCCAAGGACGCCTGAAACGGCGTTTTTCCCATCTGTACGTGGCGCACGATGTTCTCGCGCACCACGATAGCGTCGTCAATGAGCAAGCCCACGCACAGGCTCATTGCCATCATGGTGATCATGTTGATGGTGAAGCCCAGCATGTACATGAACAAAAAGGTGCCAATCAGGGCAATGGGCAGCGTCAAACCGGTAATCACGGTGGAGCGCCAAGAGTTCAAGAACAAGAACACGATCAGTACCGTTAGCAATGCGCCTTCGATCAGGGTGCGGCGCACGTTGTCCACCGACACCCGGATTTGGCGCGACGCATCGGTAATAGGTTCTAAGCGGATGCCAGGGGGAACCTGCTTGCGCACCTCGGCCAGTGTTTTCTCTAGACCGTCGACCACCGCAATGGTGTTGTCGTCCTGGGACTTTTGCACCGTCAGCATCAGCGTGCGTTGGCCGTTGTAGAGCGCCAGGCTCTCAATTTCTTGGGCGCCATCGCGCACCTGGGCGACCTGGTCTACCCGCACGGCCACACCGTTTTTGCGCGCCACAATGATGTTGCCGAAGTCTTCAGGCCGCAACATCCGTCCTGCAATTTGGATTACCCGCTCTTGCGTCAGCGAGCGGACGCTGCCCACGGGCAAGTCCTGGTTTTCATTGCGCACCGCGTTGACTACCTGGTCTGGGGTGATGCCCAAGGCCTCTAGCGCTTGCGGGTTCAGGTAGACGTTGATTTCACGCTTGGTGCCGCCCACCACCGTGGCCGAACCCACACCCGGCACGTTTTCCATGCGTTTTTTGAGCACCTGTTCAGCCCAGTTGGTGAGTTCCACGGGGCTGAGGACTTGTGCGTTGGCCTTGTTGTCGGGTAGCACGGCTACCGACCAAATGGCTTTGGCTGAAGGATCAAAGCGCAACACCCGCGGCTCTTTGACTTCGGCGCGCAACAGGGGTTTGACCGATGCGACTTTTTCCCGCACGTCGTCGGCCGCTTTGCGGCCATCGATGTGCAGGCCAAACTCAATCACCACCACTGACTGGCCTTCGTAGCTGCGCGAGGTCAGGGCGTTGATACCAGCGATGGAATTGACGCCTTCTTCGATCTTCTTAGAGACTTCACTTTCTACAATCTCGGGTGATGCGCCGGGGTAGTCGGCAATGACCACCACCACCGGAAAATCAATATTGGGGAACTGGTCGACCTGCAAGCGTTGCAGTGAAAAAACACCCAACACCACCAGGGCCAGCATCACCATGGTGGCGAAAACCGGGTTGTGCAAACTGACGCGCGTAAACCACATAGCGGCTACTTCCCGCTGCCGCTGCCGGTCACGGCGGTGCCGGCCATGACTGGGCCGATTTCGCCCACCAGAACCCGTGCGCCTTCGCTCACCCCGCTGACGGCCACCATGGCCTCTTGCCCCAGCTCACCGCGTTGCCCCATTTGAACGGTTTGGTGGCTGACCTTTCCGTCGGCGACCACCTGCACATAGGGCAGTGGTTTGTCGGTGCGCACGGCGCTCAGCGGCAATGCCAGTGCGCTTTGCGTCCCGGTGGCCAGCAGTCCTTGGCCAAACAGCCCCTGGCGCAGTCCGGTCGTGGGTGCGATGGCCAGGTAGACCAGCACAGCGCGTGTGCCCGCCACCGCGCTTGGGTTGGCCCGCACCACGCGGGCTACGACCGGTGTGGCGGCGCCTTCGATGCTGATTTGTGCCGTCTGCCCGACTTTGACTTGCATCGATTCGGCAGCGCTCAGGCTGGCTTCGAGTTCGAGTTGGCTCAGGTCCACAATTTCCACCACGCGCGCGTCCACCGCCACACGCTCGCCGTTTTGCACCAGGCGCTGTGCCACCTGGCCGCCCATGGGGGCGCGAACCAGGGTGTCGTCCAGGGCTTTTTGCATCACATCAGCCCCGGCCTGCGCAGCCAGCCAGCTGGCTTGGCTAGCCGCCAAATTGGATGCCGATGCCTCCAGGCTGGTTTTGGAAATAAAGCCCTGGTCCACCAGGGCGCGGTTGTTATCAAAACTGCGTTGGGCGATGTCCACCTGGGCCTTGGCCGCCTGCGCTTGCTGCTGCGCCTGGCGCAGGCGCGCAGCGCTCTCGGTGGTGTCAATGCGGGCGATGACTTGCCCGGCTTTCACAAAGTCACCCTCGCGCACGCTGAGGTCTTGAAGTTCACCGGCCACGCGCGCTTTGACAAAGGCCGAATTCACCGCTTTGATGGACCCGGCGATGGGCAAACCTTGTGACAAAGCCAGCATCTTCACGCTGACCACGTCGGCGTCGCCCAGTGTGATGCTGGGAGCCGTCTTTTGGGCTTCTTGTTGTGCTTGCAGCACCTGTTTGCGCGCTTGGTAGTTTTTGAATACCGGGTAGCCCGTAGCCCCTAAGAGCAGCAATACGACCGCAGCGGCCATCCATTTCGTTCGCAGTTTCATGGTGTGTTGGTATGGGTGCGCACAGGGACGCCGGTTAGGGTTTGATGGACAGGCCGTTGAGCAGCGCGTCAATTTGGGTGTTGAGGTATGTCCGCACGTCCAGTGGCGCGTCGGTTTCGCCGGCAAGCGAAGGGGAATTTTTCCACAGCGTGAGAAACAAAATGGGCGCCAGCACCGTGTAGACGCCGTAGCGCGGCTCCAGGGCGCGAAACTCCTGGCGTTGCACGCCGCGCTCCAAGACTCGGGCAATCAGTTGGTGCGCAGGCCCAAGCACCTCGGTGCGGTAAAACGCGGCCAGCTCTGGAAACTGGGGCCCTTCGCTGAGAATAAGTTTGGTAATGCCGGTGCTGTGCCGGGCCTCTGCGCGCTCCCACCAGGCGTTCATGAAGGTGCGCAGCAAATCTCCCGTGGAGCCAGTGAACGCATCAATGGCTGCGTTGAACTCGGAAAACTGCCCGGAGATGTTCTC
>CAIYQF010000485.1 GCA_903928325.1 uncultured beta proteobacterium
AGCTGTAATAGCCTGCCGCATAGCCACCGGCAAAAATGTGGCTAAAAGTGTGGGCGCTGCGGCTAAACGACGGGCTGGGCAGCACGGCGACTTCTTTGCGCACGGTTTGAAGCAGCGCCATGGTGTCGTCACTGGGGTGGTGGTCCGTGTGCAGCAGCATGTCAAACAGCGAGTACTCAATTTGCCGCAGGGTTTGCATGCCGCTTTGGAAGTTGCGCGCAGCCAGCATCTTTTCAAACAGGGCGCGTGGCAGGGCTTCGCCAGTGTCGACGTGGGCGGTCATTTGGGCAACAGCCGCCCATTCCCAGCAAAAATTTTCCATGAATTGGCTGGGCAACTCCACCGCATCCCATTCCACGCCGCTGATGCCTGCCACGTCGCGCTCGTTGACCTGGGTGAGCAAGTGGTGCAGGCCGTGGCCGAACTCGTGGAACAAGGTGGTGACATCGTCGTGGGACAACAGGGCGGGCCGCTGCACGCCGTCGGTCTCACTGCCTTCGGCGAAGTTGCACACCAGGTGGGCTATAGGGGTTTGCAGAAGGCCGGTGTCCGGTCGTAGCCAGCGCGTGCGCACATCGTCCATCCAGGCGCCGCCTCGTTTGCCGCTGCGTGCACTGGGGTCGAGGTAAAACTGGCCCACCAGCTCCAGGCCGGTGGGCTGCTGGCGCTCGATGCGGTAGAAGGACACGCTGGGGTTCCATACGGGGGCGCTATCGGGGGAAATACGCACGTTAAACAAGGTTTGAACGATGGTAAACAGTCCGGCCAGCACCTTGGGCAGGGTGAAATACTGCTTGACCTCTTGCTCGCTGAAGGCGTAGCGAGCTTCCTTTAGCTTTTCGCCCACATACGGCCAGTCCCAGGCCTGCGGTTCGGGCAGGGCCAGGTGTTCAGCGGCAAACGCACGCAGTTCGGCCACGTCTTGCTGGGCAAAGGGCCGGGCTTTGGCCGCCAGATCGCGCAAAAAGGCCAGTACGGCGTCGGGCGACTCGGCCATTTTGGGCGCAACCGACAGGGCTCCGAAATGGGGGTAGCCCAGCAATTGCGCCTCTTCGCGGCGCAGCGCCAAAATGTCGTGGATGACCGGCGTGTTATCGAACTGTTGGGCCTCAGGCGCGGCTTCGAGCGAGGCGCGGGTGGCGTAGGCGCGGTACAGCGTGGCGCGCAGGTCGCTGCGCGTGGCGAACTGCATCACCGGCAGGTAGCACGGCATTTTCAGGCTGAGTTTGAAGCCCTCTTTGCCGTCTACCACCGCCGCTGTGCGCGCCGCTTGGACCACGTCGTCGGGCACGCCAGCCAACTCGTCGGCCGTGGCGAAGTAGCAATAGGCATCGGTGGCGTCGAGGGTGTTTTCGCTGAACTTTTGGCCCAGCTCGGCCATGCGCTCCTGAATCTGGGCAAAACGCTGCCGCGCCGCACCCTGGAGTTCTGCGCCACCGAGCACAAAGTTGCGCACCGCGTTTTTGTGCGCCTGGCGTTGCTCGGGGCTCAGGCTGGCCGGGTCCATGGCTTTGTATTTGGCGTACAGGCGCTCGTCGGCGCCCATGCGCGTCCAAAACTCGGTGACCAAGGGGAGGGCGGCGTTGTAGGCAGCGCGCAGCGCCGGGTTGTCGGCCACGCTGTTGAGGTGGCTGACCGATCCCCAGGCCATGGACAGCCTTTCGTTGGCCACGTCGAGCGTGGCAGAAATGGCTGTCCACTGGGGCGGAAAACTGTCGGCCGTGACGGTGTCCATCGCATCTTGCGCCTGCGCCAGCAGGGTAGCGATTGCGGGAGCGACGTGCTCCGGCTTGATCTGGTCAAAGAGGGGCGTGTCCGATGCCTGTAAAAGGGGGTTCATGCGCTGCGCTCGGCCGATTCCAGCGTATTGACCAGCAGCATGGTGATGGTCATGGGCCCCACGCCGCCGGGCACGGGCGTAATGTAGCTCGCTACCTCGCGCACCCCGGCGTAGTCGACGTCGCCGCAGAGTTTGCCCTGGGGGTCGCGGTTCATGCCCACATCGATCACCACCGCACCGGGTTTGACCATGTCGGCGGTCAGTACATTGCGTTTACCCACGGCGGCGACGATCACGTCCGCCTGTAGGGTCATGGCCTTGAGGTTGGATGTGGCGCTGTGGCAGAGGGTAACGGTAGCATTATTTTGCAGCAGCATCAGGGCCATAGGCTTGCCCACGATGTTGCTGCGACCAATCACCACAGCGTGTTTGCCGCGCAGCTCATAGCCAATGGATTCGAGCATCTTCATGCAGCCGTAGGGCGTGCAAGGCCAAAAGCCGGGTTGCCCAACCATCAGGGCTCCGGCGCTGGCAATGTGGAAACCGTCCACGTCTTTGGCCGGTGAAATGGCTTCGATCACCTTGTTCGCGTCAATGTGGGCCGGTACGGGCAGCTGCACCAAGATGCCGTGGATGCAGGGGTCGCGGTTAAGCGCGTCAATGCGCGCCAGCAAGGCCGCTTCGGTCATATCGGCGTCGTAGCGCTCAAGCACCGAATGCAGGCCCGAGTCGGCGCAGGCCTTGACCTTGTTGCGCACATACACCTGCGAGGCTGGGTTGTCGCCCACCAGCAGCACTGCCAGGCCGGGGGTGATGCCACGCGCTTTGAGCGCCAGGGTGCGGCGCGTCACGTCTTGGCGCAACTGGGCCGACAGTGCGACGCCGTCGATGTTGGTGGCCGTTGCGGTAGGGGTTGTGCCAGAGTGGTTCATAAGGTTTGGGGACGAGAATAAGTGGTCCAAGCCGGCGTCAAGGCGCTGGGCGCCGGTATCAGGACTTGGAGCCGGTTTGGCCCAGCGCGATTTTTAGCAAATCGGCCACCGTGTTGGCGCTGAGCTTTTCCATGATGTTGGCGCGGTGCGCCTCCACGGTTTTGATGCTGATGCCCAGGTCGTCGGCAATTTGCTTGTTCAGACGGCCTGCAACGATGCGCTCCAAGACCTGGGATTCGCGCAAGGTCAGCTTCGACAGCAGCGTCTCACGGCTGGCGGCGAGTTGTGACCCAGCAAACGCGTCTTTCGCGTGGTCGAGCATTTGCTCGACCAAGTGCACCAGTTCGGCTTCTTTAAAGGGCTTTTGGATGAAGTCCATGGCACCTTTTTTCATGGTGTCCACCGCCATGGGAACGTCGCCGTGGCCGGTAATGAAAACAATGGGCAGGGGCGAGCGGATGTCGATTAGGCGCGCTTGCAGCTCCAGTCCGGTCATGCCACCCATGCGGATGTCGACAATCAGGCAGGCGACTTCACGGGCGTCGTAGCGGCTCAGGAACGATTCGGCGGAATCAAAGCAGCGCACGCGGTAACCCTTGCCTTCAAGCAGCCACTGCAAAGAGTCACGTACTGCTTCGTCATCATCGACGACATAAACAGTGCCTTTTTTGGGGATCAAGCTCATGGGTGCATCCTGCGGGTTTGGGGGGTGTTGCTTGCAGCGTGCGCGACCAAGCGGCGCCTGCCTAGTTCAGGGGTATCCAGAACGAAAATCTGCACCCCGTTACCTGCCCTTCATTGTAAAGGTTCTCCGCCATCATCCTGCCCCGGTGCGACTCGACGATGGAGCGGCACAGGCTCAGGCCAATGCCCATGCCCTCGGCCTTGGTCGAATAAAAGGCTTCGTACAAGCGCGGCATGACGTCGGGTGAGATACCGTTGC
This sequence comes from uncultured beta proteobacterium, assembly GCA_903928325.1. Classification (GTDB taxonomy): domain Bacteria; phylum Pseudomonadota; class Gammaproteobacteria; order Burkholderiales; family Burkholderiaceae_C; genus Allorhodoferax. Next base: position 3,656 of record CAIYQF010000485.1, read on the forward strand.
CGCTGTCCTGGACCGAGAATGCAATGCAACTTTTTCCCTGGAACAGCGTGGGGCCCACACGCAACTCCACCGCGCGCTCGGGGGCGGCGCGCTGGGCTGCGTCAATGGATTCGGCCGCATTGCGTAGCAGGTTGACCAAGACCTGCTCGATCAAGATGCGGTCCACCAACAAGGCGGGCAGGTCGTTTGCAATGTGGCGGTTCAGGCGCACGTTAAAGCGACGCAATTCCATTTCTGCCAGTTCGAGTGCCGCGCTGAGCATGGGGTCGACCTCGCATACGGTGCGGTTGGGTTCGCTGCGTTTCACAAAGCTGCGAATGCGGTGGATGATTTGACCGGCACGCTGCGCCTGGCGGGCGGTTTTTTCCAGCGCCCCCAGTAATTCATCTTGCGAAATTTGCTGGTCTTTGATGCGCGAGACCATGCCATTGCAGTAGTTGTTGATGGCGGTCAGCGGTTGGTTGAGTTCATGGGCCACGCTGGACGCCATCTCGCCCATGGTGATCATGCGGCTGGCGGTTTGTGCTTTTTCGGCCTGCGTGGCGGCTTGTTCCTCGGCCAGTCGGCGGGAGCTGATGTCCGTGGCAATCACCATTTGCGCCAATCGCCCATCTACCCAGCCCAGGTAGCGCGTGCGCACTTCGAGCCACTTGCCCAAAGCGGCGACAAAAATCTCGGCGCTTTCAGCGTCGGTCTCGGGCAAATCGCTCAATGGGAAACCCGCGAACAGGTCGACATCATCGGCGTTGTGGTGCTGGGTTTTTGCAGCGGGCACGCCGGCTTCAGCCACCAGTTGTAAATGCCCGCCGGCTTGGGTGCCGAACCACTGGCGGTACAACTTGTTAGCAAACACCAGCTCGTCGCTGCCCAAGGGGGCCACCGAAATGGACGCATCCAGCGCTTCGAGCACCGTGGTGAAACGCAGGTGCGAGGCTGATAGCTGTTCGCGTACCCGGTTGGGCTCGGTGATGTCGGTCATGGATGTGACCCAGCCGGTTTGGGCGCCGACTGCGTCGATCAGGGGGGCGACGTACAAGCGGGCGTCAAACAGGCCGCCGTCGCGCCGCTTGACGCGCACCTGGATGCCGCCTTGCTTGGTTTTACCGGCCAACTCCTGGTCTAACAATGTCATGAGTTGTTCGCGGTCGTTTTCGGGCCAGTAGGGGAAGGGAGCGGTGCGGCCCACCAGTTCGGATTCGCTCCAGCCGGTCATCATGCAAAACGCGGCATTGACGTAGGTGATGCGCCCTTGCAGGTCCATGGCGCGCATGCCGGTGAGCATGGAGTTCTCCATCGCGCGGCGAAAGTTGGTTTCGGACAACAAGGCCTGCTGTGCCTGCAGCCGTTTGCGTGTGTGTCGCCAGTTGGCAATAAGCATCCATGCGGTTAATAGACTGAGCGCGCTGACCACCCAAAACAGGCCGCTGCCGATCACCCCCAACGCGGCGCGGTAGGCCTGAGCCCGAATCACCAAATCAATACCCACCGGTGAGACGGGCATGGCGTAGCTATTTGGCGCACGGCTCCAGGGCAATAGCTGCCCCACCGTGCGTTTGATGGGCAAGGCCACGCCGGCCAGCACCGCGCCCTTGGCATCCTGCAAGGACACCGCATAACGTGCAGTCACTTCGTTAGGCACGCCATAGCGGTACAGGCCATCGACACTGAATTCGGCCAGCACCACGCCCGAAAACTTGCCATGGTCTGAAAGGGGGATAAACACTTGTAGCAAAGGCGCGTAGTCGCCGTTCTTCACACGTTGGAGGTAGACACTTTGGCGCTGCTCACGGGCATGGCGCAAAGCCGCTTCGCCCTCGGCGCGCAGCGTAACCACACCGACGACCCGGTCTTGAAACATCCAGCTGGCGGTGGAGCCCGCGCTGCCGCGGATGCGCCGGTTCTCGTCAAGCCAGGCCGCGCCCTGGAGCTCGGGGTATTGGTCGAGCATGGTCGCGATGCGGGCATGAAAGCCGTTGCCGTCGATCTCGCGATTGGAGATTTCACGGCCCAGGCGCGCGAGCTGCTCTTGGCGCTCCAGCAGCCGCAGCCGCAGCCGCTGCTGGGTGTATTCCACATCGCGCTGCACCGCTTCTTGCTCGCGGTCAATTTCTTCTACCTGCAAGTACGCCAAAGCCGCCACAATGGCCGCCATGAACAAAACCACAGCCGCCAGCGGGGCGAGCATGGCTACCCAGTCCTGCCGGTGGGGCGACAGGCGGGTCCACCACCGCTGCATCCGCTGGGCTGCGGACGTCTCGATCCGGCTGGGAAGCGTAAAAAGGTCGTGGATCGGCATGCGCCCGAGTGTAGATGCCCAGTGTTCGAAAATGGTGCAGTGCGGCAGCAATATTCCATAATACGAAATAGAAAAGCATGATTTGAAATTTTGAGAAAAGTGTGGCAAACTTCTTTCAGCACGAACATCCACAAAATTGAGCCACGAGGAGACTCTATGACGAACGCAGCGCAAAGCCCCAACACCCCCTGGGGGGCCGATTCCGACAGCCTAGAAACCCGCGAATGGATGGACGCCCTGTCCGCCGTCATTGAGGCCGAAGGCCCCGAGCGCGCGCACTTTCTTCTAGAGCAACTGCTCGAACACGCGCGCCAACAAAGCATCGATATGCCGTTTTCGGCCACTACAGGTTACGTCAACACCATAGAGACCGAGCAACAAGAGCACGCCCCTGGCAACCTGGAGATTGAAGAACGCCTACGCGCCTACATGCGCTGGAATGCCATGGCCATGGTCGTCAAGGCCAATCGGCACCATCCGGTGGACGGCGGCGACTTGGGCGGCCACATAGGTTCTTTCGCATCGCTGGCCAGTCTGTTTGGCGCGGGGTTTAACCACTTTTGGCACGCCGAGAGCGAAAACCACGGCGGCGACTGCCTGTATATCCAAGGCCACGTGTCGCCCGGCGTCTATGCCCGTGCGTACCTGGAGGGCCGCTTGACGGAAGAGCAGTTGCTCAACTTCCGCCAAGAGGTGGACGGCAAGGGCTTGTCCAGCTACCCGCACCCCAAGCTGATGCCCGAGTTCTGGCAGTTCCCCACCGTGTCCATGGGCCTGGGGCCGCTGATGGCGATTTACCAGGCGCGCTTTTTGAAATACCTGCACGCGCGCGGCATCGCCAATACCGAAAACCGCAAGGTTTGGGTGTTTTGCGGCGACGGCGAGATGGACGAGGTCGAGTCGCTGGGCGCCATTGGCCTGGCCGCACGCGAAGGCCTGGACAACCTGATCTTCGTGATCAATTGCAACCTGCAGCGCCTGGACGGCCCGGTTCGTGGCAACGGAAAAATCGTTCAGGAACTGGAAGCTGCTTTCCGAGGCGCCGGCTGGAATTGCATCAAAGTTTTGTGGGGAAGCGACTGGGATCCGCTGTTTGAACGTGACACCAACGG
>CAIYQF010000486.1 GCA_903928325.1 uncultured beta proteobacterium
ATATAGGGGTGGGTCTTGGGGTCCACATTGGGGTTGACGCGGATGCTGATGGGCGCGCGCACGCGCATCCCCAGCGCCACCGCATTGAGCACGTCGATTTCTGCTTCGCTCTCCACATTGAAGCAGCCAATGCCCGCAGCCAGCGCCTGGCGCATTTCCTCGCGCGTTTTGCCCACGCCCGAAAAAATCACCTTAGACATGTCGCCGCCCGCAGCCTGCACACGGGCTAGTTCGCCCGCCGACACAATGTCAAACCCGCATCCGGCCTGGGCGAACACCTGTAGCACCGCCAGCGTGGAATTGGCCTTCATAGCGTAGCAAATCTGCGCGTCGCGCCCGGCAAAGCCGCGCTGGTAGGCTGCCAGGGCGCCGAGCATGGCCGCCTTGGAGTAGACAAACAGAGGCGTGCCATATTCCTGCGCCAGGGCGCCCAAGGCGCAGCCCTCGGCGTGAAGCTGGTCGCCGATGTGGTGGAAATGGGGGTGGCCAGGAAGGGTGGATTGCATGAATAAGTTTTCAGGAAGCCCGCAATGGGGCGATGATCGGCTTTGGGACCAGAGCCACGTGCAAATCCGGCGCTTGGGCCAGCTTTTGCGGCAGGTACAGCGGCCCGGTTTGCCCGCAGCCTGCTAGATTCAGCGCAGTGGCCAGCGCCAATGCGGTGGCGAGCCGATTTTTTAAGATTTTCAACATGGTGAAATTGTAATGACCGACCTTGAGTTCCAGGACCGCGCCGAATCCCTGCTGCAAGCGCTGGAGGCGCAGTGTGATCTTTTGAATGACCGCAGCGACGTGGACATCGACAACCAGCGGGTAGGCGGCATGGTGACGCTGACCTTTGCCAACCGCAGCCAAATCATTGTGAACCTGCAAAAGCCGCTGCAAGAGGTGTGGATGGCGGCGCGCTCGGGCGGCTACCACTACCGGTGGCTGGACGGTAGCTGGCAAGACACCAAGGGCCAGGGCGAGTTCTTCGCGGCGTTGAGCCGCGACGCCAGTGCGCAGGCGGGGCTGGACCTGCGCTTTGGCCTTTGAAGGTTCAGTTGCGAAACAGGTCCAGTATGGATTTTTGCTCTTCAGCCGCTGTGGGCGAACGCGCGGGGGCGGTGGCAGCAGGTTTATCGCCCGTCGCACCCAGTGCGCCGATGCCGGTAGTTTTGGCGAACTCTTCGTAATACCACTCGTTGTTCAGTCGCACCACGCCTTCGGGCGGCTCGGGCTCGGTCACGGGAACGTTTTTAAGCGCCGTCTCCATGAAGCTGATCCACACCGGCAGGCTCAAGCCGCCGCCGGTTTCGCGGTCACCGAGCTTGCGCGGTGTGTCGTAGCCGATCCAAGTGACCGCCGTCAAAGTGGGTTGGTAGCCCGCGAACCAGGCGTCCATGGAGTCGTTGGTGGTGCCGGTCTTGCCATAAATGTCAGGGCGTTTGAGTGTGGCCTGCGCGCGCGCAGCGGTACCGGTGCGTGTGACCTCCTGTAGCAGGCTGCTCATCATGAAGGCGTTGCGCGGCTCAATGGCGCGATTGGCTTCACCTGCAATGGGCGCCGGGGTCTCTACCAAGACCTTGCCCCGTTGCTCGCTGACCTTGGAAACCAACCACGGGCTGATGCGAAAGCCTCCATTGGCGAAGACCGAGTAGCCGGTGGCCAATTGCATGGGTGTGACCGAGCCCGCTCCGAGTGCCATGGTCAGGTAGGGCGGGTGCTTTTCCGGGTCAAAGCCAAAGCGGCTGATCCATTCCTGGGCGTACGAGGTGCCAATGGATTGCAATATCTGGATCGAAATCATATTTTTGGACTTGGCCAGGGCACGGCGCAGGGTCATGGGGCCTTCAAAGGTTCCGTCGTAATTCTTGGGCTCCCAGGGTTGGCCGCCCGTCACCCCGGCGTCAAAGAACAAAGGTGCGTCGTTGACGACCGTCGACGCGGTGAAGCCTTTTTCCAGTGCTGCGGAATAGATAAACGGCTTGAAACTCGATCCCGGTTGACGCCAGGCCTGGGTGACGTGGTTGAACTTGTTCTTGCCGAAGTCAAAGCCGCCGACCAAGGCCTTGATGGCCCCGTCGCGCGGATCGAGGGCAAAAAATGCGCCCTCTACTTCGGGCAACTGGGTGATTTCCCACGTCCCTTTGCTGGTCTTGACTACCCGGATGATCGCACCGGGCCGGATGCGGATATTGGGAGCGGCTTTTTCCGATAGGCCGGACTGCGCCGGTTTGAGGCCATCGCCCGTGATCTCCAACTCCTCAGCCCCCGGGCGTTGCGCCACGATGCGTTTGGCCTCGGCCTGGATGACCACAGCAGACAGCACGTCGCCATTGTCCGGATGCTCGTCGAGCACTTCATCGACCGCGTCTTCCACCTCCTGCGCATCTTTGGGCAGGGTGATGAACTTCTCTGGGCCCCGGTAGATCTGGCGCCGCTCAAAGTCCATGATGCCTTGGCGCAAGGCTTTGTAGGCCGCTTCTTGCTGGGCGCTGACCAGCGTGGTGCGCACGTCCAGGCCACGGGTATAGGTTTCATCGCCATATTGGCCGTACATAAGCTGGCGTACCATTTCGGCCACGTATTCCGCGTGCACCTGGGGTCGGTTGGCTGCGGTTTTGACCTGCAAAACTTCCTTTTTCGCCGCCTCGGCTTGGGCCGGGGTAATAAACCCGTTTTCCAGCATGCGCTCGATGATGTACTGCTGGCGAATGCGCGCGCGCCGTGGGTTCTTGATCGGGTTGTAAGCCGAGGGTGCTTTGGGCAGGCCCGCCAGCATGGCGGCTTCGGCAATGCTGATATTTTTTAATGGTTTGCCAAAGTAGGTCTCGCAGGCTGCGGCAAAACCATAGGCCCGGTTGCCCAAAAATATCTGGTTCATATAGATTTCCAGAATCTGGTCTTTGCTGAGGTTGTTTTCCAGCTTGAGCGTAAGCAAGACCTCGTAAATCTTTCGGGTAAAGGTCTTTTCGGTGGATAGGTAGACGTTTCGTGCCACTTGCATGGTGATGGTGGAGGCGCCCTGGCTCTTGGACCGCCCAATATTGGCCAGGGCCGCGCGCACCATGCCCACGTAGTCGATTCCGCCGTGCTGAAAAAACCGCGCGTCTTCAATCGCCAAAATCGCATTTTTCATCACCAGGGGAATCTCGGCGATGGGGGTGAGCGTGCGGTGCTCTTCGCCAAACTCTCCGATTAAATCGCCCTCGGCCGAAAAAATGCGCAAGGGTAGTTTGGGGTGGTAATCCTCCAAGTCAGAAATATCTGGCAGGTTGGGATAGGCCAGCGCCATGGCGATGGCCACCAGTATCAGCACGGAGGCGATACCAGCGAGCCCCAAGCCGGCCAGGACCATCGCGATGTGCGCCATCCAACCCAAAACAGAGCGGGAGCCAGGGTTTTGGCTGGGCGTACCGTTTTCCGGTGGTTTAGAGGTTGATGGCATAAAAAATGGTGGTGAAACCCTGGGGATCTTCAAGCGCTGCGCAATGCGGGTGCCGTCCCCAGGGACAAATGTCGGCGGTTGTGCGTGCCTGAGCCCGCAGCCGCCTATGGTATCCGACCCAAAAATACCCCTGTTGCTTGCCTTGCACAAGGCCAAAGCAGAAAAAACTACTGCTATTATTGCCAATCGTTTTTGTTTTAAATCATATAAAAAATAAAAATACCGGATTACAGATTGATGAACATGGCTTCAATTTTCAGACGCGGATCAGACGAAATGTTTGGTGTGGACGTCAGCGCGTCGGCTATCAAGCTTGTGGGTTTGGGGGGCGTAAAAGAGCGGCTGGTCCTGGAACACTGCGCCATGGACCCGTTGAGCGCGGGTTGTGTGATTGACGGCACGATCGAAAAAGTGGACGAGGCTGCTGCTGCCTTACAAAGGCTGGTAAAGCGAACCGGCGCCAAAGCCAAAAAGATCGCACTCGCGCTGCCATCGTCATCGGTAATTACCAAAAAAATCGCCATCCCCGCAGGTCTAACACCGTTGGAAATGGAAGAACAGGTGGATGTCGAAGCCAAGCAATACATTCCCTTTCCCTTGGAGGATGTGAGCCTTGATTTTTTTGACATGGGCCTGAGTCCTGAGCGGCCAGGGCAGGCCGATGTGCTGATCGCCGCAGCGCGACGCGAGCATGTCCAAAATTTGCAGGACTTTGCCGAGGCGGCAGGCATGGTTCCCGTCATCGTGGACGTGCATTCCTATGCCTTGCGTCTGGCCATTGGCCGGATACTTGATGTTCAGGCCAAAACCACGCCCGGAACACTGTCCGTGCTCTACAAATTGGGCGCGCATAAAACATCGTTGCAGGTCTTGCGTGGCAAAGACATCGTTTATGAGCGCGACCAAACGGTCGGCGGTGCGCAGCTCACCCAAAAGATTGCCAGCCACTATGGACTCTCTGCTGCTGAGGCGGAGAGCAAAAAGTGCGTTGGCAATCTGGGGCCCGGCTACGAAGCCACTGTCTTGGCCCCATTTGTGGCGACCTTGGTCCAGGAGCTGGCACGCGGCCTGCAACTGTTTTTCAACAGTACCCCCTACAACAAAGTCAACCAGGTATTTTTGGCCGGTGGCGGGGCGCTGTTGGGTGGATTGGCAGCGGCCGTAGCTACCGAAACGCAGGTTCCGTGCAGCATCGTCAATCCGTTTGAAGGCATGGTGGTGGGCGCCGCTATCCAACGCAAGCACGTCTTGCAAGACGCGCCCGCCTACCTCGGTGCATGTGGATTGGCGCTGCGGAGGTTCTTCAATTGATCTTCCTCAACCTCCTGCCCCACCGCGAGGCGGCCCGCGTTCGCAGGCGGCAGCAGTTCTACCAGGTACTGGCCTTGTCGGCGCTGGTGGGCGTGGTGATTTCTGCTGGCGTGATGGGCTGGTTTTATTCCGCTATTGCCTCGCAGGGGCAAACCAATCTGGTGTTGGAGCGTGAAATCAAGGTCCTTGACCAACAAAACCAGGACGTGAAAGACCTGGAGGCACAAATTGTGGCGCTCAAATTGCGCCAGCGCGCAGTAGAGGACTTGCAGTCGGATCGCAATGTGACGGTGCGCCTTATCAGTGAGCTTGCCAGGCAATTTCCCTCAGGAATATTACTAAGTGCCGTGACCCAGACCGGCGCCGATATATCGATCTCCGGCATCGCGCAGACCAACGAAAAAGTGTCCGAATTGCTGGTGAATTTGGGCAAGGCTGGCGGTTGGTTCGCCAAGCCAGAGCTGGTGGAAATCAAGTCCGATTCGTATTCCTTGCCCACCAAGGTTCAAATTCCTGTCGTGGACTTCAAGCTGCGGGCGGCTTTGGTGCGCAAGGCTACGCCAGAAACCCCCGCTCCAGAGCCCGAGGTCG
>CAIYQF010000487.1 GCA_903928325.1 uncultured beta proteobacterium
CATCGCCGCCGCCTAAATCTTCTGCGCTGACGATTTCACCAATCGCTGCTTTGACCAAAGGCGGGCCGCCTAAAAAGATGGTGCCCTGGTTCTTCACGATGATGGTTTCATCGCTCATGGCAGGCACATACGCGCCGCCTGCGGTGCAACTGCCCATGACCACCGCAATTTGCGCGATGCCTTGCGAGCTCATATGGGCCTGGTTGTAAAAGATGCGGCCAAAGTGGTCGCGGTCGGGGAACACCTCGTCTTGGTTGGGCAAATTGGCGCCGCCCGAATCGACCAAGTAGATGCAGGTCAAGTTGTTCTGCTGCGCCACCTCTTGCGCGCGCAGGTGTTTTTTGACCGTCATGGGGTAGTAGGTGCCGCCTTTGACGGTGGCGTCGTTACACACAATCATGCAATCCACGCCGCTGACCCGGCCAATGCCGGCAATCAGCCCGGCGCCCGGGGCGTCGTTGCCATACAAGTTCAGTGCAGCCATAGGCGCGAGTTCCAAGAACGGCGTGCCGGGGTCGAGCAGCATGTGCACCCGCTCGCGCGGCAGCAGCTTGCCGCGCGCCGTGTGCCTGGCGCGCGCAGTCTCGCCGCCGCCCAGCGCCACCTTTTCCAGGTGCAGGCGCAAATCGTCGACCAAGGCGCGCATGGCTGCGGCGTTGGCCTGGAAGTCGGCGGAGCGGGGGTTGAGCTGGCTTTGCAAAACGGACATGGAGCGACCTCATTTTTCAGATGGGCACCAGCATAGCGCGTGCCGAACCGCGTTTGCGCCACAAAGGGTGCAAATCGTGCCACTGTTTGGGCCACAATGCACCACACCCATGGCAATACCTCACGCTTCCACACTAGCCGTTCTGCCCTCCGCTGGCGCACCTACACAAGGCCGTGCCGCCACGCCTATAGCCTTTGTGCAAGCCATCGTGGCAGCCTATGCGAAGCACGGAAAGGACGCTAGCGGCGCGCTGGCCAAGGCACAAATCGAGCCGCAATTATTGACCCAGCCGCAGGTGCGTATTACTGCCATGCAAATGGAACTGATTTCTGGTCTGGCCATGCAAGAGCTGGACGACGAGGGTCTGGGCTGGTTCAGCCGCCGCCTGCCCTGGGGCAGCTACGGCATGCTGGTGCGCGCCTCGCTGACCGCGCCCACAATGCGCGTGGCGCTGCAGCGCTGGTGCCGCCATCACGGCCTGCTGACCGACAACATTGCGCTCACCCTGCACGAGCACAAGGGCCTGGCCTGGCTGCAACTCAGCGAGGTGCGCAGCCTGGGCGCCTTGCAGGAGTTTTGCGTGGTGTCGGTGCTGCGCAACGCCTTGGGCGTGGCCTGCTGGCTGACCGATTCACGCATTCCCCTGCAAGGCACCGAGCTACGCTTTGCCGCCCCCGCGCACCAGGGCAGCTACCAGGTGCTCTTTGACGGCCCCACGCGCTTCAACGCACCGACGCACCGCTTGCTGTTTGACGCGCGCTACCTGGCGCTGCCGGTGCGCCGCGACGAAGCGGCGCTGCAACACATGCTGCAGCGCGCCCTGCTGCTCACGGTGCGCCCCTACCGCCGCGACCGCCTGTTAGTCGAAAAAGTGCGCCAAACCCTGGCCCAGCACCCTGAGCACTGCCGCAACGCCGACGACCTGGCGCATTGGCTCAATCTGTCAGCGCGCACCCTGCACCGGCAGCTCAAGGACGAAGGGGCCTCTTTGCAGCAACTCAAAGACGCCGTGCGCCGCGACGTGGCTGTGGCGCAATTGCAGCGCAGCCACCGCCCGGTCAAGCAGATCGCGGCGCTGGCGGGGTTTAACAACGAGAAGAGTTTTATCCGCGCCTTCAAGGGCTGGACCGGGCAGACGCCGGACGCGTTTCGGGTAGCGGCACAAACCCCAGCCTTCGACACGCCGGGCGGCGAAGCCCTGCAGGCCGTATCGGGCAGCAGCCCCACCAACTGAATGCGCCACGCCCTGGCGCCCGGGTATTTGGCACAGACTCAGCTGCGCGCCCGCAGCCTACAACTGCACGCCGACCACGTACAACCAACATCCGCCTTCCCGCACAAAGCGGCTGCGCTCGTGCAGGCGAATAGCGGGGCCGCTGGTGGGCTTTTGACGGGCGACGAATTCGACCTCCGCCGTGTCGGCACTGGTCAAGCGATAGTCGCGCACGTCCAGCCCCAGCCATTTCACACCCGGATCAAATTCAATCTGCGCGGGGCGCTGGCTGGGGTGCCAGGTGGCGAGTAAATAGGCTTCGCGCTCCAGCACAAAGGCGCTGTAGCGCGAGCGCATTAGCTGCTGGGCGTCGGGGGCGCAGGGGCCGTCTTGCGCGTCAGCTTCCAGCCAGCGGCCGCAACATTCCCCGTATGCCAAAGGCGCCATCGTCTTCACCGCTGGCTTGGCCCCGCCACCGGTTGCGACCGCTTTCGCGCCGCAAGGACACGGCTGGTCCGGCGCCAGCTGCTTCATGCCTTGGCGTGGCGCTTGGCTTTTTGTTGCTCCAGCGTCTCGGTGGGCGCGCCGTCTTTCACCCATTGGGCAAAGCCGCCATCCATGTGGGCCACGTTGGTCATGCCCATGTCTTGCAAGGCTTTGGCGGCCAGCGCGCTGCGCCAGCTGGCAGCGCAAAACAGAATGAACTCTTTGCCCTCATCACCAAACACCGGCTTGAAATAGGGCGAGGCCGGGTCCACCCAAAACTCCAGCATGCCGCGCGGCGCCAGCACCGCGCCGTCAATCGTGCCCTCGCGCTCCAACTCGCGCATGTCGCGAATGTCCACCAGTTGCACCGTGGGGTCTTGCAGGCGCGCCAGCACCTGCGCCACGCTGTAGGTGGTGATCTGGGCGTTGGCCTCGTCCACGAGCTGGCGAAATCCTTTGGTGATCGGCATGGGTGGGTTCCTTTGCTACTGGGTTCTGACGAAATCAATCACGTCGAGGATAGCTTTTTCGCGGCTGCAGCCTTCTTCTTGGCAAGGGGCTTTGGCTTGGGGAACGGCAAAGCGGCTTCGGTCACCTCCAGCGCCTGGCGCAGCAAGTGCGGGTCTTCAAGCGCTTCTTCGAGAACGAAGTAGTTCTTGGCACCTGGATACGGCGGGGCTTCCGTGGGCGTGCCAAGCAGCGCCCTGCCGGCGTCTGTCGGCTTCAGAAATAGTCTGTTGTTGCAGACCAAGGCCACGACTTTGGTGTTCAGGTAGAGCGCGTACTCGCCGAACATGCGCCTGTAAGACAACCGAGAACCAAGCAGACTCTGGTCCACGATGAACTCAATAGTTTGAAGGTTTGAGGCCATGGTTCAAGAGTCGATGACCGGCCAAAAGGCTCAGGCGGCCGATTCGCTGCCGCGCGGCTGTCCAGCCTGCAGCATGGCGCCCATCATTTGGTGGATGAGATTGACCGCTTTGAGCGGGCGAAGCATCACCTTGAATTCAACGATCTTGCCCACCTCGTTCCACTTAATGATGTCCACGCCGTTGGACGTCACCCGCTTCAATAGACACCTGTTAAGGTCTAAATTGAACTGGAGTGATAGTTATGAAGAGAGTGAGATACCCGGCCGAATTCAAGGCTGAAGCGGTGCGCCAAGTAACTGAGCGTGGC
>CAIYQF010000488.1 GCA_903928325.1 uncultured beta proteobacterium
CTGAAGCCTTCAAGATCATGTTGAAGAACCCCAAGGTCAAAGCCATTCTGGTCAATATCTTCGGCGGCATCATGAAGTGCGACACCATTGCCACCGGCATCATCGTCGCGTGCAAGGCGGTCAACCTGTCGGTGCCGCTGGTGGTGCGCATGAAGGGCACCAACGAAGAAATGGGCAAAAAGATGCTGGCCGACTCTGGCCTGCCCATCATCAGCGCCGACACCATGGCCGAGGCTGCCGAAAAAGTGGTGGCCGCCGTCAAGGCCGCTGCGTGACAACTTGCCCCGCCGGGCGCGCACGCCCGGTCACCAACTGACTAGAAAGTGATCCATGTCCATCCTCATCAATAAAGACACCAAAGTCATCACCCAAGGCATTACCGGAAAAACCGGCCAGTTCCACACCGAAAAGTGCCAGGAATACGCCAACGGAAAAAACTGCTTTGTCGCCGGTGTTAACCCCAAAAAAGCAGGCGAGTCGATCTTTAACATCCCGATCTACTCCTCGGTCAAAGAAGCTGCGCACGAGACCGGCGCCACCGTGTCCGTCATCTACGTGCCCCCGGCAGGTGCGGCCGCCGCCATCTGGGAGGCCGTCGAGGCCGACCTGGACCTGGCCATCTGCATTACCGAAGGCATTCCGGTCAAAGACATGCTCGAAGTGCGCAACCGCATGCGCGCCAAAGAAGCCGCTGGCGGCAAAAAAACGCTTTTGCTCGGCCCCAACTGCCCCGGTTTGATCACGCCCGACGAGATCAAGATCGGCATCATGCCCGGCCACATTCACCGCAAGGGCCGCATCGGCGTGGTCAGCCGCTCGGGCACGCTCACCTACGAGGCTGTGGCCCAACTCACCGAAATCGGCCTGGGCCAAAGCACCGCCGTGGGCATTGGTGGTGACCCCATCAACGGCCTCAAACACATTGACATCATGCGAGCCTTCAACGACGACCCCGACACCGACGCCGTCATCATGATCGGCGAAATCGGCGGCCCCGACGAAGCCGAAGCCGCCCGCTGGTGCAAGCTCAACATGAAAAAGCCCATCGTCGGCTTCATTGCGGGCGTGACCGCCCCCGCAGGCAAGCGCATGGGCCACGCCGGCGCCCTGATCAGCGGTGGCGCCGATACCGCCGACGCCAAACTCGCCATCATGGAAGCGTGCGGCTTTACCGTCACCCGCAACCCGTCGGAGATGGCCAAACTGCTCAAAGCGCTTTTGTAAATACAATCGCCGCGAACCCGGTCTGGGCGGTTCACGGGGGCAAACGCCCCCACGCCCTGCCGCCAAAGTGCCCCGACACCTGTGTTTGGGCATTTTTTTATTGACGCATTCTTTTTGAGCCGCGCCCATGGACTTTTTGCACTCCCCCGAGTTTTGGCTTGGCCTGGTGAAGATCATCTGGATCAACATCATTCTTTCGGGCGACAACGCCGCGGTCATTGCCCTGGCCGCGCGCAGCCTGCCCCCGGCGCAGCAAAAGCAGGCCGTGCTGTTTGGCTCGGGCGCGGCAGTGCTGCTGCGCATTGGCCTGACGGTGGTGGCTGTGCGCCTGCTGGAAATGCCCTACCTGCAAATCGTGGGTGGCGCCTTGCTCTTGTACGTTGGCGTGCAACTGCTTAGCGAAGACGAAGGCGACGGTGGCGACCACCCGCCCCACGGCAGCCTGATGGCCGCCGTGCGCACCATCTTGGTCGCTGACGTGGTCATGAGCCTGGACAACGTCATCGCCGTGGCCGCTGCCGCCAAAGGGAGCCTGCTGCTGCTGGTGCTGGGCCTGGCCATCAGCGTGCCCATGGTGGTGTTTGGCAGCACGCTCATGATCCGGCTGATGGCGCGCTTTCCCATCATCGTCACCCTGGGCGCTGCGCTCATTGGCTGGGTGGGCGGCGAGACCGTGGTCAGCGACAGCTATTTGCAGCCCTTGCTGCAAGACCAGCCCTGGCTGCACCAGGCCGGCCCGGTGCTGGGCGCCGCGCTGGTCTTGGGCCTGGGGCGCTGGCTTCAGGGCCGCACGCACCCGCACGCCGATGCAGCGTAAAGAACCCAAAAATAAATCATATTTAATGATTTTTTTGATTTAATAAATTTTTAAGACAACATTTGCCAAATTCACATTTACCTGGTTAGAATCCCCGCGTGCGCCGCACAAACGGCATTTTTGCCAAATTTAATCCTTTCTTCCCGGAGGTTCTTGTGAAAAAAACATTGCAACAGGGCTTTACGCTCATCGAGCTGATGATCGTCGTGGCCATCATCGGCATCTTGGCAGCGGTAGCGCTGCCCGCCTACCAAGACTACATTGCCAAGTCGCAACTGGCCGAGGCCTTCAGTCTGGCCAAAGGCGTCATGGGCCAGGTGGAAACGTCGTTCTCGCAAGACAATGCCTGCCCCGCCAATGCCGCAGCGCTGGCAGGAAACATACCCGTGTCCACCGCCATCAGCGGCAAATACATTCTCAGCGTAGCGGCTGCGGGCACGGCAACGGCCACTGGCGGCTGCACCGTCACCCCCACCTTCCGCGCCACCGGCGTGAACACCAAGCTCGTCAGCGCCACCATGGTGTTTACGCTGGTAGCGGGCACCAACGGCTCTAGCACCTGGACCTGTGGCACGGCCATAGACGCATCCATCCGTCCCAAAACCTGCGGCACCATCGCAGCGCCTATCTAAAGCGCAGGCCCTTCGCCCGCTTGACGCTCCAGCGGCGCTGCGTTGTCCGACGCGGCGCCGCTTCTTTTTGTGTGCCCCAGCGTCTGCGTTCGAATGCAAAATTACGAATCATTTCTTTTTTGGTAATTACAACCGTAGAATGCCCCCGCGTGGCAGCCACAGGGGCCGCCGCCAAGGGTTGTTCAACTTTATTTACCAAGGGAAGCAAATGAAAAAGCACATGCAAAAGGGCTTTACGCTCATCGAGCTGATGATTGTGGTGGCCATCATCGGCATTTTGGCGGCGGTGGCGCTGCCGGCGTATCAGGATTACACGGTGCGGGCCAAGGTATCCGAAGGCATTGTTCTCGCTGACACAATTAAAGTCCTTGTGGCAGATAACGCGGCCAATGCAATCCCCGGTACAGCTACAAGCGGTGGCCTGCTTGCTGGCATGGCCACTGGCACCAGTGCTGCGCCCACCCAATGCACCAACGGCACGGCCAATTGCACTTACCAGACCACCACCTTAGGCGGAACTACCGGCGTGACCTCCGACACTGTCACAACCTTGACGGCCAGCCCGATTACGGGTGTCATCACGATTGCTTACCGCCCGACGGTTGTCCCTGCGGCCAACAACTTGTTGGTTTTGGCACCTAGTGTCAACGGAGCAGCACTGGCATGGGGCGCTGCGCCGACCCCGCCGCAAGGTCCTATTATTTGGACTTGCTTTGCCCAGGGGAAAAGTGCAGCTGCTGCATTAAATGGATTCACACCAACGGCTGCAACGGTATCTTTGTTATCAAAATACGCCCCCGCCTCATGCCGTTAATTCTGTAACGCAAGGTTCCAGTTCCCAAGGCCGCGAAAGCGGCCTTGGGGCTTTCTGGGCCCCGCATGCGCCACAGCGCACAGACGCGGCTAGCGAACAAAGCAATCTTTTCGGAGCAAACAACATGAACTTCCGTGCGCGGTGCGCCATGTGGCATGCGCTAGGCAGTGCCAGTGTGGCGCTGCTGGTGGCGGCTTTGGTGCTGGGTCTGTGGTACCCGCCGCCCTACGCCACGCTGGCCGGGGGCCTGGAGTTGCTGGGTATTTTGGTGGGGGTGGACGTGGTGCTCGGCCCCATGCTTACCGCCGTGGTGGCGCACCCGGCCAAGCCGCGCCGGGGCCTGGCGCGCGACATGGGCGCCATCGTGCTGGTGCAGTTGCTGGCGTTTGGCTACGGCGTGTTCACCATCGCGCAGGCGCGTCCGGTGCACCTGGTGTTTGAGGTGGACCGCTTTCGCGTGGTCAGCGCAGCCGATATTGACCCCGCCCAGCTGCCCCAGGCCCCACCCGGCCTGCGCCAGCTGCCTTGGACTGGCCCCACGGTCATTGCCGCCCGCCGCCCGCAGGGCAACGACGAGTTGATGCGCAGCCTGGACCTGGCCTTGCAGGGCCAAGAAATATCCCTGCGGCCCGAGCGTTGGGTGGACTACGCCAGCCTGTCTGCCGCCGCCCTGCAGGCCGCGCGCCCGGTGGCGCTGCTGCTAGCGCACTACCCCGAGGCCGCAGAGCCGGTGCGCGCCGCCGCCCAGGCCCACGGCCTGGAGCCGAGCAGCCTGCGCTTTGTGCCCGTGGTGTCGCGCAAAGCCAGCGCCGTGGCCCTGCTGGGCGGCCCGCAAGGCCGGGTGCTGGGCTTTGTGGCGGTGGACGGGTATATATAGGGCGCTCACCAGCTGGTTGAGGCCCACCCCCTCGGCTTTGCCCTGGTATGGCAGGCGCGCAAGCATGCCGCGCGCCCAGGCGCTGCCAGATAATCAGCCGCTGTGAACCTGTCGCCCCCCACGCCCGAGCCCCAGCCCCCAGCCTGCGCGCCCTTGGCCCAAGCCGCCACCTGGGCCACGGTGTCGCTGATGGCGCTGCCGTGGCTGAGCCCGTTTACCAGCGGTCCCAATTCCACGGTGCTGCCGGTGCTGGTGTCGTGGGCCTGTGTGGCTGCCTTGTTGCTGTGGTGGAGCGTGCTGGCTATCACGCCGCAGCAGCGCCTGCGCAGCGTGGCGCTGGCTTGGGCGACGGCGGCCAGCGCCAACGCAGTGCTGGGTTTGTTGCAGTACTTTGACGCCAGCGCCGCTTGGTCGCCCTGGGTCAACCAGCCGGGGCTGGGCCAGGCGTTTGGCAACCTGCGTCAGCGCAACCAGTTTGCCTCGCTGTGCACCATGGGCGTGTGCACGCTGGCGTGGTGGGTGCAGCAGCGCGGGCCGCAGGCATTGCGGGCGGGTGCGTGGGGTTTGCTGGCGCTGGGCGCGCTGCTGGGGGCGGCCAGCGCTGCGTCGGGCTCGCGCACGGGCTTGTTGCAACTGGTGTTGCTGCTGGTGCTGGTGCTGGGTTGGCGCCGTGCCGGCGGGGTGGGTACACCAGCGGCACCGCGTTGGCCGTTGGGGCTGCTGGGCGTGGCGCTGGGGGCGTATGTGCTGGCGGCGCTGGTGCTGCCCGGATTGGCCGGGGCGGACGAATCGGTGTTTGGCCGACTGAACGAGACCAGCGCCCAGTGCACCAGCCGCCTGAACCTGTGGCGCAATGTGCTCTACCTGGTGGCGCAAAAGCCGCTGCTGGGCTGGGGCTGGGAGGGGCTGAAATACGCGCACTTCATCACCCTGTACGACGCGCCCTGGGCCGGGCTGCGTTTTTGCGAGATTTTGGACAACGCGCACAACCTGCCGCTGCACCTGGCGGTGGAGCTGGGCCTGCCGCTGGCATTGTTGGCGGTGCTGGCGCTGGGCGCCTGGCTGTGGCGCCACCAGCCGTGGCGCGAGACCGCGCCCGCGCGCCAACTCGCCTGGGCGGTGCTGGGGGCCATTGGCGTGCACAGTTTGCTGGAGTACCCGCTGTGGTACGGCCCGTTTCAGTTGGCGGTGTTGCTGTGCCTGTGGGTGCTGCACGCCTTCCCCACGGATGCAGGCGCACCCGATGCGCTGGCCGACCAACGCAGCAACGGCGGCCGCGGCACGCGCTGGGGCTGGCCCGCCGCCTGGGCCGCCGGGGTGATTGCGTTGGCAGTTGCCGCAGCCGCCCAAAGCTACTGGCGCGTAAGCCAGCCCTACCTGCCGCCAGACGAGCGCGCCCCTGCCTACCGCGTGCCAGACTGGGGCAGCCTGCGCAGCACCTGGCTGTTTGCCCAGCAGGTGGACTTTGCCGAGCTGGCGCTGACCCCGGTGACGCCGGCCAGCGCGCCGCGCGTGTGGACGCTGGGCTTACAGGTGCTGCATTTTTCGCCCGAGCCCGTGGTGCTGCAAAAGCTGCTGCACAGCGGCCAATTGCTGGGCTACGATGCCGATGTGGCGTTTTACACGCGCCGTTTTGCGGCGGCCTACCCGGATGACTATGCTCGGTGGGTGCAGGCGCCGTGCCAGCGCATGGGCTGCCCTTAGCAGTTTTTCAACCGTTTTCGGGAATTCGCGATGAGCAAACTGGAAGAACTACTCCTACAGCAGCAAGACATTGCCGCTGCCATTGAGGCCGAGGTGCTGCGGGGCCGCGAAGCGGCGGCCAAGGGGCAATCCGAAGCCCAGTTCAACCTGGGCGTGATGTTTGAAAAAGGCCAGGGCGTGGCACAAAACTACGCCGAAGCCATGCGCTGCTACCAACAGGCCGCCGAGCAAGGCCTGGCCAGCGCGCAGTGCAGCCTGGGCGCGTTGTACGAAAAAGGCCTGGGTGAGGCCGAAGACTATGCGCAGGCGCTGCACTGGTACCAGCTGGCGGCGGCCCAGGGCCACGCAGCGGCGCAGTGCGCCGTGGGCGCGCTGCACGAAAAAGGGCTGGGCGCCAAACAAGACTTTCATGAGGCCATGCGCTATTACAAGCTGGCAGCGGCCCAAAACTACGCCGACGCAAAGTACGCCGTGGGTACCATGTTTGAAAGCCACCACGGTGTGGAGCAGGACATCCCCGAGGCAGTGCGCTGGTACAAGCTGGCTGCGGCGCAGGGCCACACCGGCGCGCAGTGCAGCCTGGGCCACATTTACGAGACCGGTGAGGGCATCAAGCGCGACTACGCAGAGGCCATGCGCTGGTACCGCTTGCCCGCCGACAAGGGCAATGCGGGCGCGCAGCTCAACCTGGGTGTGATGTATGAGCACGGCGAGGGCGTGGAAGAAGACAACGTACAGGCCATGCGCTGGTACAAGTTGGCTGCGGCCCAAGGCGACGCCAGCGCCCAGGCCAAGATCGGGTTTATGTACAGCAACGCCAAGGGCGTGGCGCGCAATTACCCTGAGGCCATGCGATGGTACAAACTGGCCGCCGAGCAGGGCAACGCCACCGCGCTGTCCAACCTGGGCTTTATGTTTGACCACGGCCAGGGCGTAGAGCAAGACGACGCCCGCGCGCTGATGTACTACAACAAGGCCGCCAAACGGGGTGACGCCTACGCCATGAAAAACCGCGACATTATTGAGGCCCGCATGGCCGCGCACGCTGCACAAAAGCCCGTGGCCTAAGCCCGCCACGCGCCTACAGCGCGTTCACAAAACTCCCGCTCTTGCCCCCGTGCTTCTCACGCAGGGTGATGCCGTGCATGGCCATGCCCCGGTCAACCGCTTTGCACATGTCGTAAATCGTTAAGAGGCCGACTTGGGAGGTCATATAAATCAACAACTTAGCTGCACCAGCGGCGCGCTTTATCTCAACTTCCTGATGGTGGACGTCACCCGCTTCAATAGACACCTGTTAAGGTCTAAATTGAACTGGAGTGATAGTTATGAAGAGAGTGAGATACCCGGCCGAATTCAAGGCTGAAGCGGTGCGCCAAGTAACTGAGCGTGGCCACGGAGTCGTTGAC
>CAIYQF010000489.1 GCA_903928325.1 uncultured beta proteobacterium
AAACTGCCCGGAGATGTTCTCCCGCACCACAGCTTTGAACAACTCTTCTTTGCTGGCGAAGTACAAAAACAGCGTCCCTTTGGAAACCCCGGCCAGGCGGGCGACTTCTTCGGCCTTGGTGGCGGCAAAGCCTTTTTCCACAAATAGCGTCAAGGCTGCTTGCAGCAATTCGCGCGGGCGTGACTCTTTGCGCCGCTCGCGCTTCAGGGGCGCAGGGCAGACCAGGTCGCGCAGGGTTTGGTGAATATCCATTTTTTACTGACTCGTAGGTTAGTAGTGTAGTCTGCTTGCGAGCGTGGCGTCAAGGTGGCGCGCTGCTTTACCTGGTGTCAACATAATCCACTTATGCTGTGTTTTGATACGGTTTTGAATAAGGAAACGTAACCCCATGACCCCCCCGAACCAAACCATTGTGCTGGGCGCCGGTTGCTTTTGGTGCACTGAATCGGTGTACCTTCAGGTGCGCGGCGTGCTGGCCGTTGAGTCAGGCTACTGCAATGGCCACACACCCGCACCGACGTACTCCCAAGTAAGCAGCGGTCACAGTGGCCACAACGAAGTGGTGCGGCTGGAGTTTGATCCGACGCACATCAGCATGCGAGAAGTGCTTGAAATATTTTTCCTGATCCACGACCCCACCACCCTCAACCGCCAGGGCCACGACGTAGGCACCCAGTACCGCAGCGGCATTTATTGCACCACGGCCAGCCAGCTGGCTGATGCCAACGCCTTCATCGCCGTTCTGGTAGACCAAGCCGTCTACGCCGATCCGGTCGTCACCGAGGTGCAGATGCTGTCGAACTATGGGCGCGCCGAGGAATACCACCAAAACTACTTTGCCAAAAACCCCTCCCAGGCTTACTGCGTGGCGGTGGCTGCACCCAAAGTGGCCAAGTTCCGCAAGACCTTTGCACGCCTGGCGAAAGCCTGATGCAAGCGGGCGTGCAACCATGATTGACGCAAAGAACCTGCAGTTTGCCTACGGCGGCGGCGCAGCGCTGCAGTTCCCGGACGTGTACCTGCCCCAAGGCGGCGTGTTGTTGCTCAGTGGCCCCTCGGGCAGTGGTAAATCGACCTGGCTGGCGCTGGTGGCGGGCCTGATGGCGCCCAGCACGGGCAACTTGCAGGTGGCGGCGCAGGCGCTGGGGGCCATGGGTTCGCTCAAAACCGACGCATGGCGCGCGCAAACCATCGGCTTTTTGCCCCAAAAACTGCATTTGAGTTCCGCCCTGACCGTGCGTGAAAACTTGGCATTGGCGTTTTGGGCTGCCGGTCGGGCGCACGACGGAGCACGCATCGTGGCCGCGCTGGACGACTTGGGCGTTGGCGATCTGGCGCAGCGCTTGCCCGCGCAGCTTTCCGGGGGGCAGGCGCAGCGGGTTGCGCTGGCGCGCGCCGTGCTGATGCAGCCGCGCGTGCTGCTGGCCGATGAACCCACGGCCAGCTTGGACGACGCGGCAGCACAAGACGCGCTCAACGTACTCTGGGCTAGCGCGCAGCGTCTGGGCGCAAGCTTGGTGCTGGCCACCCACGACGCCCGCGTTGCGCCCCTGCTGGAGCGTGCATTGGCACACAAGGGCTTGGCGCCGCTGCAGCGTCTGCACTTGTCTGCGAGCCAGTGCCCAGGTCGCACGCCATGAGCACGCTGCGCTTTGCCTGGAGTTACCTGTGGGCGCGGCCTCTGGCCGCAACGCTCAATGTGGTCTTGCTCAGCCTGGGGCTCGCGTCGATCACGTTTTTGCTGCTGGTGGCCCAGCGCGTGGAGGCCGCGTTTGACCGCGACTTGGCCGGG
This sequence comes from uncultured beta proteobacterium, assembly GCA_903928325.1. Classification (GTDB taxonomy): domain Bacteria; phylum Pseudomonadota; class Gammaproteobacteria; order Burkholderiales; family Burkholderiaceae_C; genus Allorhodoferax. Next base: position 1,793 of record CAIYQF010000489.1, read on the forward strand.
ATCGACGTGGTGGTCGGTGCCAAAGGCAGCCCCATGCAGCTCATCTTGTCTGGCGTCTTGCACCTTGATGTGCCCCCGGGCAACGTCCCGCTGGAGGCGGTGCAGGCGCTGAAAAAGAACCCCCTGGTGGCCCAGGTGATACCGGTGAGCCTGGGGGACAATTTTCAGGGCTACCGAATCGTGGGCACGTCCACCGACTACGTTGCGCTCTACCAGGGGGCGCTGACCCACGGCAAGTTGTGGGATGCGCCCATGCAGGTGGTGGTCGGCGCGACGGTGGCGCGCAAACTGGGTCTGCAACTAGGGCAGCGATTTGTGGGCTCGCACGGGCTGGGTGCCGGTGGCCACAGCCATGGTGACAGCGCCTACCAGGTCGTCGGCTTACTTGCGGCCACGGGCGGTGTGCTGGACCGCCTGATCCTGACCGACACCGCTTCGGTGTGGAAGGTGCATGAGGACTACACCGCCGTAGACGCCGAAGATCGCCAGGTGATGGAGGCCGAACGCGAAGTCACCATGGCGCTGGTGCGCTACAAAAGTCCCCTGGCCGCCATGAGTTTCCCCCGCTGGGTGAACACCGCCACCGAGATGCAGGCTGCGGCGCCCGCGCTGGAGGTTACACGCCTGCTGCACATGCTGGGTTTGGGCGTCGATGTGTTGCGCGCGTTTGCCGGCATGTTGCTGCTCACGGCCGGCTTGAGCGTGTTTATTGCGCTGTGGAACGCCGTGCGCGAGCGCCGGGGCGACCTGGCCCTGCTGCGCATGCTGGGTGCGCCACCGGGGCGTATCGCTGCGCTGCTGCTGACCGAGGCGCTGTGGCTGGGTTTTGTTTCTGCCCTGGTGGGGCTGGCGCTGGGCCAGGTCTTTGTGCTGGCGCTGGGCTGGATGCTGGGGTTGGACCAGTCGCTGTTGCTCGCGGGTGCGGTGTGGCCGCTTGAGTTGCTGTGGGTGCCCGCGTTGGCGCTGGGTGTGTCCTTGGGCGCGGCCTTGTTGCCCGCACTGGGTGCGTACCGTTCGGATGTTCTTCAACTGCTTCAATCACGGTGAAACTATGAAAAAATACGTTCTAGTGCTTTGCGTGCTGGTCCTTGGGTCTGCCATGGTATTTGCCGCCGACAAGCCGGCTGATAAAGAGCTCCAAGGCGACATTGCGCGCCACCGTGCCATTGCAGCAGCCCACGAAGGCGCGGCCAAGTGCCTGGAGTCCGGTAAAAAGGACGAGGAGTGTGAAAAACAACTCGAGGTCGCTTGCAAGGGCCTGGCCATCGGTAAATTTTGTGGAATGAAACACCAACACTGAAAGACCCACCGTATGACACGTTCGCACCACACCCATGAAACCCCTGCCCTGGGGTCGGCCTGGTTCAGGGCAGGGGTTTTGCTTGCAGCGCTGGGCGCGCAAATGGCAGTCGCCCAAACGCAGCTCAGTTCGCCCTTGGGCAGCGGCGCTGGCGTACACAGCCCCAACAGCCCGATCGCACCTCTGGTCGAGCGTGCCGACGTGTTGCCCTGGTCCTTGTTAACAGAAGTGAAATCAAAGACCGTTAAAAACCGTATCTTGCCGGTGTACGGCCCTGAAATTACGGCCCTGAACCAAAAGAGCCAGCGTGTGCAAGGCTTCATGATGCCGCTGGACCCGGGTGAGAAGCAAAAACACTTTTTGGTCAGCTCGGTGCCTTTAACCTGTGCGTTTTGTCTGCCCGGCGGGCCGGAGAGCATGGTGGAGGTAACGACCAAAACACCGGTCAAATACTCCCTGGAGCCGGTGGTTGTGGAGGGTAAATTTTCGGTCTTGGCCGACGACCCCTATGGCATGTACTACCGCATGACCGAGGCGGTGGCCGTCAAATAGGCCAAAACGCCGCAGATTCAAGTGAAAGTTAGGGGGCCAAGCGCTCGCGCAACCAATGCCCATCAAGCAGGCGGTAACGCAGCCGGTCGTGCAAGCGGCTTTTGCGCCCTTGCCAAAACTCCCAGCTATCGGGCTCCAGGCGGTATCCGCCCCAGTGCGGTGGGCGTGGCGGGTTCAGCAGGAACTGCGCCGCGTATTTGGCCGCGTTGGCCACCAGAGCGCCGCGCCCGGCAATCACTTCGCTTTGCGGTGAGGCCCAGGCGCCTATGCGCGAGTCCAGCGGGCGGCTGTGGAAATAGGCGTCTGCCTCGGCATCGCTGACTTTTGTGACCCGGCCTTCCATGCGCACCACGCGCTCCAACTCCACCCAGTGAAACTGCAGCGCTGCAAACGGGTTGCCGGCCAGTTGTTGGCCTTTGCGGCTGTCAAAGTTTGTGTACCAGACGATGCCTTGGGCGTCGTATCCTTTAATTAAAACCACGCGCGTTGAAGGCCGCAACCCGCTGCCCACGGTGGCCAGTGTCATGGCGTTGGGTTCGGGCACCTCGGCGGCAATGGCCTCGTCCAACCACTGCGCAAACTGGTCCAGCGGGAGCGCGTGCGAAGCTGCTTCGTTGAGCTCAGCGCGCTCATAGCTTTTGCGCAGGTCGGCGATGGAAGGGGTACGGGTAGACGCCATGCGGTCGATGATAGCTTCGTACCCACTTCGTAACTTTTGGTTTCCCACGGGCGATGTTTCCAAGTTACCATCCGACGTGTAACTTTGTTACATCTTCGATTGATCCCCGCTTGAAACGTCCTGCCTACCCAAGGCCCTACCTGGTCAAAGCCATGCCTTCTGTTCCATTGCATCCCCGCGTCGTCGCGGTTACCCAGCGCATTCAAGAACGCAGCGCCGCAGCGCGCAGCGCCTATCTGGCGCAGGTCCACGCCATGGCACAACGCGCGCCCGGCGCCCAGCGCATGGGTTGCGCCAACGTCGCCCACGCCTTTGCCGCCATGGAACCCGCCGACAAGCGCCGCGCCAGCGCCCTGGACAAGTTCCAACCCGTGGCCGCACGCGCGCCCAACATCGGCATCGTCAACGCCTACAACGACTTGCTGTCCGCCCATGCGCCGCTACAGCACTACCCCGACCTGATCAAAGACGAAGCCCGCAAACTGGGCGCCACCGCCCAAGTGGCCGGTGGCGTGCCCGCCATGTGCGATGGCGTCACCCAAGGCACGCCCGGTATGGAACTCAGCCTGTTCTCACGCGACGCCATTGCCATGGCCACTGCCATCTCGCTCAGCCACGACGTGTTTGACTGCGCGCTCATGCTGGGCGTGTGCGACAAGATCGTGCCCGGTTTGCTGATAGGCGCCCTGCATTTCGGCCACCTGCCCACGGTGTTTGTGCCGGCAGGCCCCATGACCTCGGGCCTGCCCAACAACGAGAAAGCCAAAGTGCGCGAGCAAGCCGCCCAGGGCTTGGTCGGGCGTGCGGAGTTGCTGCAAGCCGAGTCCGCCGCCTACCACGGCGCGGGCACCTGCACCTTTTACGGCACGGCCAACAGCAACCAAATGCTGTTGGAGGCCATGGGCCTGCACGTGCCCGGCACCGCTTTCGTCAATCCCGGCGCCGATATCCGCGCTGAACTCACTCGCGAAGCCACCCGCACCGTGCTGGGCCACAGCACAGGCGCAGCGCGCGCCGCCT
>CAIYQF010000490.1 GCA_903928325.1 uncultured beta proteobacterium
CCTGGATCAAAAAGTCCAAGCGCTTGCCGATTTCGCCGCCTTTGGTGATCAGGCGCTCCAACTCATCCAAGTGCGAATTCAGGCGGGTAATTTCTTCGGCCACATCGATGCGGATGGCGAAAGCGGTGGCCTCGGTCAGCGCCCGGTCCTGGGCGCTCTCAGGCAGCGCGCTGCCCTCGCCCAGCGCCATGGCCTCGGCCCAGCGCTCCATGAAGCGCTGGCGCTGCTGGGCCACCAGTTGCGGCACCAGCGGCACCGCCTGGGCGGCCAAGAGGCGCAGTTGTTTGATGTGCTCTAGCAGCATGGTGGCGAGGCGCTCGCCTTCGCGTGCACGGGCCGCCAGCAGGGCAGTTAGCGCGGTTTGCGCCAGTGGCAGCAGGTCGCCGCTCCAGTCGCGTACGCTGGACTGCTCGCTCGCTGCCAGGCGCAACACGTCGGCCACGCTCAGACCGTTGGCTTGCGGAAGCCAAGCTTTGACGTTGTCTTGCAAGGCGTTGAGGCGCTGCAACAGCTTGGGCGATGGATCGCCGAGGCTGCTGGCGCCTTGCAGATCGACCGAAGCACGCACTTCGACCTTGCCGCGCTTGAGTCGTGCAACCAGCAATTCGCGCAGCGCAGGCTCCCACTGGCGCAGGTCTTCGGGCAGGCGAAAGCCCAAGTCGAGAAAACGGCTGTTCACGGAGCGAATTTCAAGCCCGAGTTGGAGATTCGCAGGGGCTTTGGCATCTTGGCCGGTTGGTGTTGGGACGCTGCTGCCACTTTGAATACTGGCATAACCAGTCATACTGTAAACTGTCATCAAAAATATATTCCTTTTGGATTGCGTTGGTGTTTCTATGAATAACCTGCTAATTAGCTTGGATTGTGCACCCGCTGTTAACCGTCGGTTCAAATACCTAACTGCTTTATGACGCAGGCACCCGGTAAGCCGCCCCCCGCTCCCTTATTCCCCGGTAAAGTGGTGGGCGGCTACCGCATCGTGCGCAAAATTGCCGCAGGCGGTTTTGGGCTGGTGTATTTGGCAGTAAGCCCGTCCGGGCAGGATGTGGCGCTCAAAGAATATCTGCCCGGCTCTTTGGCCTCGCGGGAGCATGGCGACGCACCCGTGGTGGTGCCCAAGGACAAACAAGGGCTGTACCGCATGGGCCTGCGCAGTTTTTTTGAAGAGGGTCGAGCCCTGGCGCAAATTGTGCATCCCAGTGTCGTCAACGTGCTGAATTTTTTTTTGGAAAATGGCACCGTGTACCTGGTGATGGATTATTTGCAGGGTGCTTCTTTGCAGCAATTTATTCTGACGTCGGCCGGACTCAAGCACACCAAAATTTTCCGGGAAAGCACTATCCGATCTTTATTTGATGAAATTCTGCAGGGTTTGCGGGTGGTTCACCAGCACAAGATGCTGCATCTCGACATCAAACCCGCCAATATTTTAATTACGGACGATGACCGCCCGGTTTTAATTGATTTCGGGGCTGCGCGCGACGTGCTGCGCAAAGGGGGTAAGTTCTTGCAACCCATGTTTACGCCGGGGTTTTCGGCGCCGGAAATGCAAGGTCGAGACAAGTCCATTGGCCCGTGGACCGATATATATGCCATTGGCGCTTGCATTTACTCGTGCATGCGGGGCTACCCACCTCCGGACTCGGGTGCGCGCCAGCACGCCGATGCGTTACCCACCGGGCTCGACAGCATGCGCAGTTTGTATTCGGGTGGTTTGATCGATTTGGTGGCCTTTTGCATGCAACTCGACGCTACCCAGCGACCGCACTCGGTGCTGGCGGTGCAGGGTTTGTTGTCCGCCAACCCCGTGCATGAGCCCGCAGGCGGCATACCAACACCAGACACCTTGGCGTACCAGGCTAGCCACTTGGTGGCGGGGCGCGCCAAGCGGTTTACCGAGATGTTGCGTTAAACGGGGCAGGGCGAATGAAATTTTCTGTTTTTCAAATCAGCCGCATAGGTGGCCGAAGCAAGAACGAAGACCGCATGGGCTACACCTACACGCACGGCGCAGCCATTTTTTTGGTGGCCGATGGATTGGGGGGCCACCCACAGGGGGAAGTGGCTGCGCAAATCACCATGCAAGCGGTCATTTCATTCTTCCACCAACAGGCTAGCCCTAAATTGCCCAACGCATTGGAGTTCTTACACGCCGCATTTACTCTGGCCCACGAGCAACTTTGGAGTTACGCCTTGGACCATGGCATGGACCAGACCCCCAGCACCACGCTGGTGGTTACAGTGCTGCAAGACGACGCGTGCTATACCGCCCATTGTGGGGATTCGCGCATGTACCTGGTGCGCAACCATGCGGTGCGGTTTCGCACTGTGGACCATTCGGTGCTGGCACGCCAACTCGCCAGTGGGATGGCTCCCCTGCGGCCAACCGCCAACCGCCACGCGCTTTTTAGCTGCTTGGGCGCGCCCAAGGAGCCGCTGATTGAACTGGCAACACCGATTGCGCTGCAAGAGGGCGACCGCCTGCTGCTGTGCTCAGACGGTTTGTGGGGGTCTATGGATGAGCAAGACATCGTCGGCCATTTGGCTGACCACGAGGTCAGTGAATCGGCCTATGCGCTCACCGAACTCGCCCTTCGCCAGGGCGGACCCCATGGCGACAATGTGACCTTGGTCACCGTGGCCTGGGAGAGCGCCGATAATTCCCCACTGGCCTGAGGGCTGCGATCCGCCTGCGCGCACGCCAGGACCAGGGGTCCAGGCCGTTTTATCCCTACCGACGAAAGCTTTTTCATGACTTTATTTGTCCGCAGCGCCGCGCGCGCCGCCAACGCCCTGCGCCCGGTGCGCATCACCCGTGGCTACACCCGCCACGCCGAAGGCTCGGTGTTGATTGAGTTTGGCGACACCAAGGTGCTGTGCACCGCCTCGGTAGAAGAGCGCGTGCCGCCGCACAAGCGCGGCAGCGGCGAAGGCTGGGTCACCGCCGAATACGGCATGCTGCCGCGCGCCACCCACACCCGCAGCGACCGTGAGGCCGCGCGCGGCAAGCAAAGCGGGCGCACGCAAGAGATTCAGCGCCTGATTGGCCGCTCGCTGCGCGCCGTGTTTGACCTCAAACGCCTGGGCGAGCGCACCATTTCGCTCGATTGCGACGTGATCCAGGCTGACGGCGGCACCCGCACTGCGGCCATCACCGGCGCCTTTGTGGCCGCGCAAGACGCGGTCAACTGGCTGCTGGCGCACGGCAAGATTGCGGAGTCGCCCATCGTGGCGGCGGTGGCGGCTATTTCGGTCGGTATCGTGCAGGGCACGCCGCTGCTGGATTTGGAATACACCGAAGACTCGGCCTGCGACACCGACATGAACGTGGTGATGACCGGCGCAGGCCACTTTGTGGAGGTGCAGGGCACGGCCGAAGGCGCGGCCTTTTCACGCGCCGAGATGGACCAGTTGCTCAACCTGGCCGACGCCGGTATCGCCCAGCTGATGCGCTTGCAGCAGCAGGCATTGGCCCAGCAGCTGCCCGCGCACTGAGAAAGCCGCACCGGACCATGAAAATCGTTCTGGCCTCTAACAACGCGGGCAAGCTGGCCGAGCTGCAAGCCATGTTCGCGCCCCTGGGCTGCGCGCTGGTGCGCCAAAGCGAGCTCGGCGTACCTGAGGCGCCCGAGCCCTACCGCACCTTTGTGGAAAACGCCTTGGCCAAGGCGCGCAACGCCGCCAGCTACACCGGCCTGCCCGCGCTGGCCGACGATGCCGGCCTGTGCGTGGACGCCTTTGGCGGCCTGCCCGGCGTGGACACGGCCTTTTACGCCACCCAGTTTGGCTACCCCAAGGGCGACGACAACAATGTGCTGGCGCTGCTGGAGCAAATGCAGAACATCGACGCACGCGGCGCGGCGCTGGTCAGCACCCTGGTGGCCGTGCGCTCGCCCGAAGACCCCGAGCCGCTGATCGCCGTGGGCCGCGTGGCGGGTCTGATTGCCCGCGCGCCGGTGGGCGATAACGGCTTTGGGTTTGACCCGGTGA
>CAIYQF010000491.1 GCA_903928325.1 uncultured beta proteobacterium
CATGTCGGCGGCTTCCAGGCTCAGGTATTCCTGCACGCCAAAGCTGGCACTCACATAGTCACCCACCGCATATTTGTCGTTTTTGGACGCGATGACGCGGCCCACGCCGCCGGCGCGCATCACCTCGCCAATGGCCACGGGCGGGATGTAGCTCTTGGCCTCGTTCATCCAGCCGCGCATGGCCGGGTCCAGCGACAGGGCCAGGGTTTGCAAGACCACGGCGCCCTCGGCGGGCTCGGCCACGGCCTCAGACGTGTGGCTCCAGTTGGCGTCGGTGGGCAGGCCCACGGGGCGCGCCGCCAGGCGGATTTGGTGGTTGACGAGGGAGGTCAGGGTGGCTGATGTCATGGTGTCTTTTCGCGTTGGGAACAAGGCGCACATACTAGCGCCACACCAGTCGGTGGCCCGTTGCGAAGGCGACAAAGCACTCTGGGCCGCAGCCCGTGCGCGGGGCTGCGGTCGTAATGGGCCTTAAACCTGGCGCTCAAAAATCGCCGCAATCCCCTGGCCGCCGCCAATGCACATGGTCACCAGCGCGTAGCGGCCGTTGATGCGCTCCAACTCGTACAGCGCTTTGACGGTAATCAGCGCGCCGGTAGCGCCAATGGGGTGACCCAGCGAGATGCCCGAGCCGTTGGGGTTGACCTTGGCCGGGTCCAGGCCCAGGTCCTGGGTGACGGCGCAGGCCGGGGCGGCAAAGGCTTCGTTGGCCTCAATCACGTCCAGGTCGTTCACTGTCAAACCCGCCTTTTGCAGGGCCAGCTTGGTTGCGGGCACGGGGCCAATGCCCATGTATTTCGGGTCCACACCAGCGTGGGCGTAAGCCACCAAGCGCGCCAGAGGTTTGAGCCCGCGCGCTTTGGCTACGCTGGCTTCCATCAGCACCACGGCGGCGGCGGCGTCGTTGATGCCCGATGCGTTGCCGGCGGTCACCGTGCCGTTTTCTTTGATGAACACCGGTTTGAGCTTAGCCATGTCGGCCAGCGTGCAGTTGGGGCGGAAGTGCTCGTCGGTGGCGTAGGCCACGTCGCCTTTTTTGCTTTTGAGCGTGACGGGCACGATCTGGCTTTTAAAGTAGCCCGCCTCGCTGGCATGTTGGGCGCGGTTGTGGCTTTGCACGGCCAGGGCGTCTTGCTGCTCGCGGGTGATGCCCCACTTGGCGGCGATGTTTTCTGCGGTGACGCCCATGTGGATGGTGTGGAAAGGGTCGTGCAAAGCGCCCACCACCATGTCCACCATTTTGGTGTCGCCCATGCGGGCGCCCCAGCGCATATTGAGCGAGGCGTAGGGCGCGCGGCTCATGTTCTCCGCCCCGCCGCCTATGGCCACGTCCGCGTCGCCCAGCAAAATGCTTTGGCTGGCGCTGATGATGGCTTGCAGGCCCGAGCCGCACAGGCGGTTGACGTTAAAGGCCGGTGTGCCCTCGGCGCAGCCGCCATGAATGGCCGCCACGCGGGACAAATACATGTCTTTGGGTTCGGTGTTGACCACATGGCCAAACACCACGTGGCCCACGTCTTTGCCTTCTACCTGCGCGCGCGACAGCGATTCACGCACCACGTGCGCGGCCAGATCGGTGGGTGCGATGTCTTTCAAACTGCCGCCAAAGGTGCCAATGGCGGTGCGCACGGCGCTGACGACTACAACTTCACGGGACATGGTTTGTTTCCTTTAATAAGTGGTTTTGGCGGGTGGCGCTGGGCGCCGAGCCCTTGCAGTGTGCCGGTGGATGTCTACAACGGGCTTACGCAGGCCGCCCGAATACCTGGTCATGGAGATGAAATATTTTTGACACATTCGGCGGTTAGCCTGCCCGCCAAGAACCATTTGATTGGAGTAGCCATGGAAACCCCCAACGACGAACTCATCCGCCGCATCCGCAGCGACATGCTCGACAGCTTTGACGAAGAGCTGGAAATGGAGCTCGACGACGGTCACTCCAGCGGCCTGGAGGCACCAACCCAGGCCGACCACGACGCCCGAAAAATGTATTTCCGCGAGCTGTTTCGCCTGCAAGGTGAGCTGGTCAAGCTGCAAGACTGGGTGATGCACACCGGCCACAAAGTGGTGGTGCTGTTTGAAGGGCGCGACGCCGCCGGCAAGGGCGGCGCCATCAAGCGCATCACGCAGCGGCTCAACCCCCGCGTCTGCCGCGTGGCTGCGCTGCCCGCGCCCAATGACCGCGAACGCACGCAGTGGTACTTTCAGCGCTATGTGTCGCACCTGCCCGCCGCCGGTGAAATCGTGCTGTTTGACCGCAGTTGGTACAACCGCGCAGGCGTGGAGCGGGTGATGGGCTTTTGCAACGACGAGCAGTACGAAGAGTTTTTTCGCACCGTGCCGGAGTTTGAAAAAATGCTGGTGCGCTCAGGCATCCAGGTCATCAAATACTGGTTTTCTATCTCGGACGACGAGCAGTATTCGCGCTTTTTAGGCCGCATCCACGACCCGCTCAAGCAGTGGAAGCTCAGCCCCATGGATCTGGAGTCGCGCAGCCGCTGGGAGGACTACACCCGCGCCAAAGAGGTGATGCTTGAGCGCACGCACATTCCTGAGGCGCCCTGGTGGATCGTTCAAGCCGTGGACAAGAAAAAAGCGCGCCTGAACTGCATCCACCACCTGCTGCAGCAAATGCCCTATGAGGAGGTGGAACACCCCCAAGTCGTGGTGCCTGAGCGGGTGCGCCACGAGGACTACGAACGCCAGCCGGTGCCGCAGTCCATGATCGTTCCCGAGTTTTACTGACCCGTCCTTAGCTCGCCTTTAGCCACGCGCGTCGGCGACCGGTTCCGCACCGAAATCCGCCCGCGCCAAATGCGAAAGCACCCGCCCTGCGGCTGCCTGCGGGCTTGCCAGCTGGCCTTGGGCATGCAGACCGGCGAAATTGGCCCGGTCTGGAAAGGCGGCGGGGTCCGCCCCACGCAGTTGCACCTGCATGCCGGTGTCCACCACCCCCGGCGCCAGCGAACACACTTTGGCGCCGTGGGGGAGCAAGGCCTCGTCGAGCGCCATGCAGCGGGTGAAATGGTCCATGCCGGCCTTGGCCGCGCAATAAGCCGCCGACGATGCCATCGCGCGGCGGCCCAAGCCAGAGGAAATATTAAGCACCTTGCGCGGCACGGGCCAGCCCTTGGTGGCCTTCAAAAACGCGGCACACAAAAGCATGGGCGCCTCCAAGCCCACGCGCAGCGCGTTGGCGATATCG
>CAIYQF010000492.1 GCA_903928325.1 uncultured beta proteobacterium
TCGGTTGGCGCAATTGCCACACGATGTGTGCCAGCAGGGCCAGAAATACCAGGGCGCCACCCAAAACCGTACGCGCGCTGGGGATTTCGTTGTGGATAAGCCAAACCCACAGCGGGCCCAAAACGGGCTCGGCAATGCCAATAAGCGCGGCAACGGCTGAGGGCAACAGACGAACGCCGGTGACAAACAGCGCCAGCCCCAAGCCCAGGTTCAGCGCACCAAAGGCAAACAGCAATGCGCCGTCGGTGGGGCTGACGCCAAATCCCGTGGCCATTTGCGATGACACGCAGGCCGCAATCAAAGTGCCCAGACACACGGCAGGCATCATGGCCACGTGGGCATGGCGCCGGGTAATGACCGTGGCGGTGGCAAATGCCAGCGCAATCAGCAGGGCCAGGCCATCGCCAATAGGCGACACATTGCCGCCAAAGGACTCTGACACCATCACGGCGACACCAGCTATCACGGCGGCAATCGCGATCCAGGTGGCGCGCGACACCTGCTCCCGGAAAAACAGAAAGGCTAACAGCGCGGAAATCAGGGGCACGCCCGCTTGCAACAACAGCACGTTGGCCACCGTGGTGTAGGCCAGCGCCACCACAAAACAGGTGGACGCCAGTGCAAAGCACGCCGCCACACCCACGCCGGGCCAGCCCATGGCCAGAAACAGGTGCTGCGTGGCTTTGCGACCGTATTGCCACAGCATGAAGCACAGCAAAAACGCCGATGCAAATACCGAGCGCCAAAAAACCACGGTCCAGCTGTCGCTCACCGTCAAAAACCGCGCAATGGCGCCACCAAAGCTCCAGGCCGTGGCCGAACCAAACACCAGGCAAGCGCCGCGCAGGTCCAAAACCCCAGAACCCATGGTTTACACCGCCCCAAGGCGCTGGATCAACTCGACTTTGTAGCCGTCGGGGTCGGTCACAAAAGCGATCTGCGTCGTACCGCCTTTCACCGGGCCGGGCTCGCGCGTCACGTTGCCGCCTGCGGCCTTGATGCGTTCGCAGGCCGCGTAAATATCGGTCATACCCAGGGCGATGTGGCCAAAGGCCGTGCCCATGTCGTAGCTCTCGACGCCCCAGTTGTAGGTGAGCTCAAGCTCGGCATGGTCGGGATTGTTGCCAAAACCCACAAAGGCCAAGGTGTACTTGTATTCGGGGTTTTCCGAGGTGCGCAGCAGCTTCATGCCAATCACCTGGGTATAAAAGTCAATGGATCGTTGGAGATTGCCAACGCGCAACATGGTGTGAAGGATTCGCATAGGCGCCATTGTCGCCCAGTCGGGGGGGGCTAGCCACCCCAGGAGCGCATCGGCCACAATCGTGCGCATGACCCTATTTGCCAAGACCGTTTTATTCACCGACACCGATGGCCGCGCCCGCTTCAAAGAAGAAACCATCCCCTTGCTGCACGGCACGCCGCAAACCCTGTTGTCCGACGTGTTTGCCAGCGGCGGCTACCAGTTGCGCCGCAGTCCGGTGGGCTTTCGCAGCAGCTTCCATTGCACCGGGGCGCCGCAGTGGGTGTTCATTTTGGGCGGGCAGATGGAGATTGGTTTGCAAGGCGGGGTGTCGCGCGTGTTTGGCCCCGGCGAGCACTTCTTCAGCGCCGATGTCTTGCCTGAAGGCGTGGCCTTTGACGCGGCCGTCCACGGCCACTGGAGTCGCCAGGTGGGCTCTGACCCGCTGGTAACGCTTTTTCTTCGGGCTTAGCGCGCCCAAAGCAAAAGGGCTCCGTAGAGCCCTCTTGGTGGTTTGAATGCCAGGTCGGTTTAACGTCCAGCCGGTCCCCGGTTGCCGCCTGGGCCACCGCGTCCACGGCCACCGCCACCGCCACCGCCACCGCCACCGCCACCGCCACCATATCCGCCACCACCACCGCCACCGCTATTGCGGTTGCCTTGGTAGCCGCCGCCACGACGTGCGCCGCGTTCGGCCATCAGGTCGACGCTGGTGCGCATCGGGTCAGGCTGGCCGCCGGGTGCGCGGGGCACGCGGGGTTCGCTGGGGAAGCTGGACATTCGGTCTTGGCCCAGACGCGGACGCGCTGCGTGGGCGTCATGTGAACGGGGTGGTTGGTCTTCGTGGCGGCTGGGGCCGTCATCGTCTCGTGGAAATCCGGCATCGCGCGGTGGTGCGCTGCGGGGCGCATTGCGCGGGCCGTTGTAGGGCCCATTGCGCGCCCCGCCGCCATTGCCACCGCGGGGACCTTGTGCCTGGCGCTGGCCACCGCCACCGCCACGGTTGCCACCAGCGTTGCTGCCTGGGCCTTTGCTTTCGCGCACGCGGGTCAGCATTTCAGAACGCGCCGCTTTGGCCGCAGCTTGCATCACGTCGCGGCTGGGCGGTTTGCCCGCGCCACCCCAAATGGTCTGGCGGCCCATGGCGATGGGCTCGGCGCGCTCGCCGGGTTCGGGCGCAAAGCCCTCGACCACCACCACTTCAATGTTTTGCTTGGTAAAGCGCTCAATGTCCTGCATAAAGCCTTCTTCGTCCAGGCATACCAGGTTGACCGCAGCGCCATCGGCGCCCGCGCGCCCGGTGCGGCCAATGCGGTGCACATAGTCTTCGCTCACGTTGGGGATCTCGTAGTTCACCACGTGCGGCAGGTCGTCAATATCGATGCCGCGCGCAGCAATATCGGTCGCCACCAGGGCGCGTACGTCACCGCTCTTGAAACCGGCCAGCGCCTGGGTGCGCGCCGCCTGGCTCTTGTTGCCGTGCAGCGCCATGGCGGAAATGCCATTTTTTTCCAGAAATTCAGCCACGTTGTTGGCGCCAAACTTGGTGCGGGTGAATACCAGCACCTGGCTCCAGTTTTGCGCATTGATGATGTGCGCCAGCAGCGCCTTTTTCTTGCCACGGCCCACCGGGTGGATGACCTGGGTGATGCGCTGCACCGTGGTGTTGCGCGGCGTGACCTGCACGCTTTGCGGGTTTTTGAGCAGGTTGTTGGCCAGGTCGCGAATTTCGTCGCTAAAGGTGGCCGAAAACAACAGACTTTGCTTGTCGCGCGGCACCA
>CAIYQF010000493.1 GCA_903928325.1 uncultured beta proteobacterium
CACTGGCTCTTTTTTGACCTTGAGACTCCTATGCAGCAGTCTGCCGCCGTACGTCCTGATCCCACTACCCAACGCAAAGCCGCTATCGCCCACGGCGCCGCGCTTGAGCACACAGGCCAGGTCCTGATCGAGCCGATCCCCAACTTCGACCTCAACCGCACCATCTTCAAAACCCTCGAAGGCAGGGCTGCCCGCTTCGTGATGACCACCCGCGTTGGCAAGCAGGTCCGCTGGGACGCCGCCGCGACCCAAGTCGTGCAGGCCGAATACGCGGCGGCCCGCGCGGCGCACCCACTACCCGGCGTGAGCACCGAACTGATGGACTTCTTGGTGAGCGAGTGCGATTTCAATGTGGAGCATGCCGACGGCTCGTTCCTCGACCACCTGTACTTTTGCTTTGAGTACACCGTGCAGCACTACCCGCAGCACTCCCCTCTTGTGATGCTGCTGCATTCCATCCTGGGAACTGGCACCAACACCTTCGCGATGGCCGCCGACAAAATCCCGGTGCTGCGCCCGCTGATGACGCCTTGGGAGTGGACGCAGGTACAAGCCTTTCCGTCGGTGTTGCGTTTACTCTACGCAGGCCCGCTGCGCGCCGAACTACGCCAGGACGCCCACCGCGCCGATGCAGTTGCTTCCATTTCTTTTCATCGGGTGATCGACAACGCACCCATCACCTTGACTGGAAAGGATTTCTGGACCGCACTGAACTACCAGCTGATACACCTGGTCGACTTCCTTCCGGCAGCGAACTGGTCCCTGCACCAGAACGACACCTCCTTCATCCTATTCCGTGATCTGTATGACCTGCTTGCGTTGGCCGGCAAGTTAGAGGCCATGGTAGGTTACAAACCAAGTGCAGGCCAACGCAAGCCAGAGGGCGAGCGCCAGGGTGTAGGCGAGTGGCTCACCACATTGATCCCAGTCACCTTGAGCGAACGGATGGCGGCCAAATCGGTCACCCGCTTCTCGGAGCGCATGGGGCACTCTCTCGATTACCAAATCACCTGGGCCTGAAAGTGGCACAGACGAAGTCCGCCCCAGGCACACAGCGGGCGGATCCGCATGCCGGGGCAAAGTGCTCAGCCCACCGCCTGGCGCAACGCGTTGCCGCTCCAGTGCTGACCGCTGCGGCAGGACGCCATCAGTGTGCACATGGCTGCGTTGCGAGGGGCGGATACGCCGTGCTGTGCGGCCAAGCGCACCACTGCTCCGCACAGATCGTCAATTTCCGTGACGCGACCGCGTTGCACGTCTTCCCACATAGAAGACCGAGCCCTTGCGTCCATGCGCAACATGTTGGCGGCAACCCGACTGAAAAGCCAATTAGGAAGCCCAAGGACAAAGGGCAAAAACCGCGCTGGCACCTTGGAAATTTTGGCTGGCCGAATGCCGGCGGCGCCCAATACCTGCAAGGCCTCGGTCTGCAACGCAGCAAGCACGCAGCGCATATCACGGTCGCTCAGCTGGTCCACCAGCGGCAGATCCGACAGCGCGTTGACCGGGTTGTTCAGGTTCAGTAGCAACTTGCCCCATTGCACAGCCAACATGTCGCTTGCTAGAACGGTGGGGAGTCCGCTGGCGTTAAACGCCTGCGCAATGGTGCGCGTGACGGGCGTTTTGGCCAGTTGCAGGGCCCCTTCTGTGGCGCGGTGCACCTTGTGTGGGTCGGGCATAACGACGTTGTAGGGAACCATGCCCGCCACGGCCTGCAGCCCCGGCCCAGCCTGAGCAATGCGCGCGAGATTGTCCACACCGTTCTGTAGCGAAACCACCAACGTGCCTGGGGGGCAGTGGGCAGCAATCTCCTGCGCAGCGGATGCCGTTGCGCCACCTTTGACGCACAGAAGAATAACCGTGGGAGTGCCTTGGCCGCATGCCGCCGGGAAGTCTTGCCAGGCCTGGGCCACATTGGTGAACAGTTGCAACTGAGCTGGCTCCAGGTGGGTCCAAAAGCCGTCCAGGTCCGACACCGTCAGACCGCCTTTAGCCAGGGGATCGAGAATCGGCGCGCGTCCGACCAGGGCCACCCGTTGCCCAGCTGCAATCAAGCGGGCGCCAACATAACAGCCAATAGCGCCCGCACCGACAATAAGGTAGTTCATCGATTTTTAACCACACAAAGCCCAGCACTCTACCGCACCGGCAATCCCTCAAATTTCCAGCGATCCTAAAAGTAGAGCGCTTAGGCAGCCCTGGGGCAAGTGCTGCATGGAGGCGAAACTGTGCAAGTCCCTGGTTGGACCAGGCAGTGGTCAAAAGCAGTTTTCTGGTTGCCGAAAACCAGCACTTAGCAAAGTCGGCTCTAGGCCCAACCCGGGTGTTCCAGCCTTCGGTTTGGCCGACTGCTGTCTCTGCTATATGCCCTTTGCTCAATACGGATTCTCAAACCCCAAGCGCGCCATGATCTCGCTCTCGCGCAGCTCCATCACCCGCGCGTCTTCGTCGAGCTCGTGGTCCCAGCCCTGGGCGTGCAGGGCGCCGTGGACGATGAGGTGGGCGTAGTGGGCTTGCAGGGTTTTGCCCTGGTCTTCGGCTTCTTTTTCCAGCACCGGCGCACACAGCACCAGGTCGGCGGTGACTACGGGTTCTAGCGTGTAGTCAAAGGTCAGCACGTTGGTGGCGTAGTCTTTTTTTCGGAATTCACGGTTGAGTTCTTGGCCCTCAGGTGCGTCCACGATGCGCACGGTGATTTCCGCGTCGCTGGAGAGGGCGTGGCGCAGCCAACGCGCTACTCGGTGGCGCGGCAGGGCGGCGCGGTGCAGCGCGGCCTTAGGCAACTTGCCAAACTGAAGGGAGAGGGTGAGGGCGTGCAGCATGGCTTGAATGGATGTTTAGGTATTTGGGTTGCGCAAAGGCCTGCTGTGTTCACTGACCAAAGCGCTTGCGCGTCAGGCCCAGGGCCAACCAAAACGACACCACCGCATAGGCCACCAGCACGGCGCCGTGGTACAGGGCGGCGCTGGGCCATTGGTCCATAAACAAAGGCCGCACCAGCGCCACGGCGTGCGACAAGGGCAACCAGTCGGCCAGCCCTTGCGCCAGCGGCGGCAGTTGCTGCAGCGGGAAGAACACGCCGCTCAAAAACATGGTGGGTGTCAAAAACAGCGTGAAGTAGTAGGTGAAAAAGTCATAGCCCTTGGCCAGGGCGTTGAACACCAGCGCCATAGCGCTAAAAGTAATACCTACGCCAAGCAAAATCGGCCAGGCCGCCAGCAGTTTGGGGCTGTGGCTGATGCCCAAGGCCAGCATCACGCCCAAAATCGCGGTCACGGTAAACAGCGCCTTAAACGCCGCCCACAGCATCTCGGCCAGCACAATGTCGTCCAGGCCGACCGGCGCGTTCATGATGCCATCCCAGGTTTTTTGCACGTGCATGCGCGAAAACGCCGAGTACAGCGCCTCAAACGAGGCCGCATTCATGGCGCTCATGCAAATCGAGCCGCTGGCCAAAAACAGGATGTAAGGCACCGGCTGGCCATCCACCGTGATCTGCCCCACCAGCGCGCCCATACCGTAGCCAAAAGCGACCAGCCACATTAGCGGCTCGGCAATATTGCCCAAGAGGCTGGGAATGGCCAGCTTGCGCCAGACCAGCAGGTTGCGCAAAAAAACCGGCCAAAAGCGCAGGCTTAATTGCGGTGCGCGCCAGCGGCTCTGCGTTTGGGGCGGATTGGCAATTAGAGAGGTGGTCATATCAGGCGTCCTCGCGGATCTGGCGTCCGGTTAATTTCAAAAACAGGTCTTCCAGGTTGGCCGGGCGGTGCAGGGTGCGTAACTGGGGGTATGCGTGCAGGGCCTGTAGCAGCGCAGCCGAGTCGCGGGTGTAGAAAAACACGGTTTCGCCGCTGATTTCTACCCGCGCAGTGTGGGTGCGTAAGGGGCTGTCGGCCAGCGCCAGGGCGCCCACGCCATACACCTCCACCACGTCGGGCTCCAGGTACTGGGCGATCAGGTCGCGCGGCTTGCCTTCGGCAATCTTTTTGCCATGGTCCAGCACCAAAAGGCGCGAGCACAGGCGCTCGGCTTCGTCCATAAAGTGCGTGGTCAAGAGAATGGATTTACCTTGCTGGAGCAGCAATTGCAAGCGTTCCCACATCAGGTGGCGGGCCTGCGGGTCCAGGCCGGTCGTGGGTTCGTCCAGCAGCAGCAGCTTGGGGTCGTTTACCAAGGCGCGCGCCAGGCTCAGACGCCGTTTCATGCCGCCCGAGAGTTCGCCGGGTTTGGCTTTGGCTTTGCTGGTCAGGGACGCAAATTCCAGCAGCGCGGGGATGCGTTCTTTAATCGCGGCGTCTTTCAGGCCGAAATAGCGCCCATAGACCAGCAGGTTCTCGGCGCAGTTGAAGTCCGGGTCCAACGTGTCGAGCTGGGTCACCACGCCCAGCTGCGCTTTGATGGCCAGCACGTCCACCGGCATGTGCAGGCCCAGCGCGGTAATGCGGCCGGCGTCGGGCACGGTTAGACCCAGGCACATGCGTATGGTGGTGGTTTTACCCGCACCGTTGGGGCCGATCACGCCCAGGCATTCGCCGGGGGCAATTTCGAAAGACAAATCGTGGACGACATCGGTGTCGCCGTAGCGCTTGGTCAGGTGCTGGGCTTGAAACAGCGGGTTGGGTGATGGCTCAATGTGGGGCATGCAGCGATTGTCGCGGATGCCCATGAAGGCTGGTGAGCGCAAGGGCCCGGCGCCCCTGCCCAAGGCAAGCTTATGGCCCCGCCACCGTCCCCGCAGGCTTGGGCAGCCCCCCGGCGCCGATTTGAGCCACGTGCACCTCAACCTGGCGCGCGCCCGTCTTGTCCAGTTCCAGGCGCAGCGCCCAGCCCCGGTTGTTCGCTGGGTCTGAAAAGCCGTCAAACACAAAGTTGCCCAGACTGTAAAAAATCGGCTTGCCCTGGTAGCGCTCGGTGTCTTGCACTTGGTGCGGGTGGCCGCCGATCACGGCGTCGGCACCCGCGTCGATCATGGTGCGGGCGAGCTGGCGCTGGCGGGTGTTGGACACGGGGTCTTCCCAACCCCAGTGCATGATGGGTATCACCACGTCGGCCTTCCAGCGGCTGCGCGCGGCTTGGATGTCGCGCACCACTTGCGCGTCTTCGCTCCAGGCCACGCCGGGTTTGTCGGTGTCCGCCTCAAAGCTGCGGGGCTGAAATTCGTTGTAGCCCAAGATGGCGATGCGCAAGCCTTTGCGCTCCACGATCCAGGGCGTGTGTGCCTCAGTCAGGTTCAGGCCACCGCCGTAAATGCCCAGGCCTTCTTGCTTCAAAAACCCCAGCATTTGTGCAAAGGCCTGCGGGCCGAAATCGCCCGAATGGTTGTTGGCCAGGCCCACGGCGTCGAAGTGGCGTTTCACAAACTTGAGCGTGCTGGGCGGCACGCGGAATACATTGGGCTTGTCGTCCTCCGGGCTGCCGATGGTGGCCACCACGCATTCCAGGTTGCCGATGCGGATGTCGGCACCTTTGAACAGCGCGGCAAAGCCGGCGAACGGGTCTTGGCCCCGGCGCATGGCGCGGCTGGGGCCATCCTCCAGCATGATGTCGCCCACCACCACCAGGGAGACGGTGTCGGTGTTGCGGCTTGGCGCTGCCGCCGGAGGCGCCGCCTGCGCGCCCAGGCACGCGCCCACGAGCCATGCGCCCGCTAAAGCGCGGCACCCTCTGAATACAGCCAAACCGCGCGCGCTCATGGCGCCACCTCCGCCAGCGCGCACTGGTATTGCAGCTCTTTGCCCAGCAGCGGCGAATACAAGGCTACGCGCCCAGTCAGCGCGTCGGGCGCGGGCTTGCGCTGCGCCACCGGCTGACGGTATTGAAGGTGTTGCATGACCATGGCTTGGCGCCGGGTGTTGTAGTAGATGTAGATATTGACGCTTTCAAGGGCGGTGGCTGGCGCGGCCAGGACCTCGTCTCGCGGCGCCTCTGCGGCCTCAGCTGGCGCTGCGGCCAGCAATATGGCCTTGAATCGAAAGCGGTTGCCAATGGGGACCGCGGCCACGGTGTAGGGGTCGGTGGTTAAGCCGTGCACGGTGTGGTGGGTTTCGGAATTGACCTCAAACGTGCATTGCAGCTGCGCGCTGGCCTGCGCCGCGCAGGGCAACAGGGCCAGCCACAGGGCGGCGATACAAAGAGGCGCCAGGGGCAAGCGTTGGCGGGGTTTCACGGTGCGGTGCTCCAGACGGTTGGTGGGCCTGCGCCGTGGCGGGCGCAGCATTGGCGGTTGGTATTCGGGGCCTGGTTGGCACCGTGGGCGGTGGCGCGCAGTTTATGCGCAGCCGCGCCCTGCTACCTTGCGTGCTCGGCCACCCAGTCCAGCAATTTAAGGCGCTGCACCTTGCCCGAAGGGCCGCGCGGCAGGTCGTGCACAAAGTGAAACAGCTTGGGCGTCTTGTAGCGCCCCAGTGCCGTGGTGCAAAACTCGCGTAGCGCGGGCTCATCTGCCGCATGGCCCTCCCGCAGCACCACGCAGACCATGATTTCCTGGCCGTAGTGCGCGTCGGCAATGCCCACGGCGGCGGCGTCCAGCACGGCGGGGTGGCGCAACAGCGCTTCGTCAATCTCGCGCGGGGCAATGTTTTCGCCGCCTTTGATGATGAGTTCCTTGATGCGCCCGGTCACAAAGAAGAAGCCGTCGGCGTCGCGGTGGCCCAGGTCACCGGTGCGCAGCCAGCCGTCGGGGGTGAAGCTGGCACGCGTTGCCTCCTCGTTCTTGTAGTAGCCGCGCATCACCTGCGGGCCCCGGATGGCGATCTCGCCCGTGGTGCCGTCCGGCACCGCTTGCAGCGCGGCGTCAATAACGCGCGCCTCGCAGCCCGAGGCGCGGCCCACGGCGCCCAACTTGCGCAATCCCGGCTCCAGCGGGTTGGAGAACGCCGGCGCCACGGTTTCGGTCAGGCCCATTGTCTCGATGATGCCAATGCCAAATTTGGCCTCAAACGCGCGCAAATGTGCCGGTGGCAAGGCCGCAGAGGCGCTGCGGCAAAAGCGGATGCCCGCCACGCTATGGAGCGGCGCGGCGCCTTCCAGCAAATAGGAAATCATGGTCGGCACCACATTGATCCAGGTGCAGCCGCTGCCAGCGGCCTGCTGCCAAAAGGCGCCTGCGGAGAACTTGGGCGGCATGGCCAGGCTGCCGCCGTGCGCCAGCGGCGCGAGCATGGTGACTGCAAAGGCGTTGATGTGGTACAGCGGCAGCACCGCCAGCACCCGGTCTTGGGGGGTGAGCGCGTGCTCGGCGCTGATGGCGCGCGCGTTGGCGGCCAGGTTGGCCTGCGTCAGCATCACGCCCTTGGGCACGCCGGTGGTCCCCGAGGTGTACATCAGCAGAGCCAGCGCGTCCGGGCTGGGCGCGGGCGTGTCGGTTTCTGCGCTGGGCAGAATGTCTTGGGCCGGGTCATAGTCCGGGCTGCACACCAAGAGCGCAATCGGGCGCTGCAGCGTGGCCAGCACGGCGCGCACGCGCTCGGCCCAGTCGGGGCTGGCGATCACCAGCTTGCAGTCGCTGTGCTCCAGCACATAGGCCATTTGCGTAGCGCTACTGAGCAGGTTGACCGGGTTGACGCACCAGCCGCCGTGCAGGGCGCCCAGCAGCAGGCGCAAGGTGCTCAGGCCGTTGGGCATAACCAGCGATACGGTGTCGCCCGGCTGCACGCCGTGGCCCAGCAAAAGTGTGGCCACCTGGCGGCAGTTGCGCGCCAGGTGGCCAAAGGTGAGCTGCGCACCTGCGCCATCGGCAGCGTCAGCGGGCACGGCCAGCGCATAGACCGCCTCGGGTCGCAGCGCAGCCTGGGCGTCTAGCAAGGCGCGCACGGTGCGCGGGGTATCAGACGAACTCATGCGCGGCCAAACTTGGCAAAGTAGCTGCCAAAAATCGCGTCCTCGGTGGGCATGCGCTCAGGAATAGGGCGCGAGATGCGGGTGATGTTGAGGTAGTGCCGGTAGTTCATGTTGTCCGAGAAATTGTTTTTGCCCCAGGTGCCGCAGCCCATGGAGAGCGAAAACGGCAGGCCGTTGTCAAAGCTGCCGCCCGTCGCTATGCAGTGCGCTTGATCGACGATCACGCGGCTGACCGGCAGCTCTTGCCCCAAACGCAGCGCGCGCGCAGGCAAGGCGCTGTGCAAACCGACCGAGTGGCCCGCTCCCTGAAAGGTGTAAATGCGCTCCACCAACGCAATAGCGGCGTCAAAGTCGGCAGCGCCATACAGCGTGAGCACGGGGCAGAGTTTTTCGCCCGAGAACGGGTGGTCGTCGCCCACGCCGTCTTCCTCCACCAACAAGATGCGGGGCTTAAGCGCTGCCACGTCCAACAGCCCGGCGCGCTGTGCCACCACGGTGGCGCTTTGGCCGATGGCGGCGGGCGAGAGCTTGCCGTCGGGCCACATCACCGCCTGCAAAGCCTTCTTTTGCGCGGCGGTAAGCAGCACTGCGCCTTGGGCCTGCAAGGCGGCAGTGGCGCTTGTGCGCACCGCGTCCAGCAGCACCAAGCTGTTCTCAGAAGAGCAACTGGTGGCGTTGTCAAAGGTTTTGGACCGCACGATGCGTTCGGCGGCCAGGGCCAGGTCGGCGGTCTCGTCCACGATGCCCGCCACATTGCCCGCGCCCACGCCAAAGGCCGGGGTGCCGCTGGCATAGGCCGCGCGCACATTGGCCTGCGAGCCAGTGGCCACTACCAAATCGCAGGCGGCCATGAGCGTGTAAGTAGCTGCCTTGCTGATGGGCGAAGGCAGCATTTGCACCAAGTCGCGCGGCGCACCGATGCGGTCAAACTCGGCGTGGATGTATTCCAAGAGGCGCGCGCTGGTGGCCCAGCCCTTGGGCGAGGGCGCCACGATGACCGCGTTGCGGCCTTTGAGGGCGTTGATGATTTTGTTGGCCGGGGTGGCCGCCGGGTTGGTGGACGGCGTGATAGCGCAGACCACGCCCACCGGGCGGGCGATCTCGGTAATGCCGTTGGCGGCGTCCTCACGGATCACGCCCACCGACTTGG
>CAIYQF010000494.1 GCA_903928325.1 uncultured beta proteobacterium
CGCTGGGTTGGGGAAATATTGTCTGCTGATAACCACCGCCAGTTGTGGATACCGCCCGGTCTGGCGCACGGTTTTTTGGTGCTGTCACAGACCGCTGAGTTTGTCTACAAAACCACTGATTACTACGCTCCGCAGGACGAAGGTTGCCTAGCGTGGGACGATCCCACCGTTGGCATCGACTGGCCGCTGGCAGGTGCAAACCCTAGTCTGTCAGCCAAAGATTGCCATGGTACGGCCCTGTTGCAACTATGACGCCTGCCAGTGAGCTTCCAGCGGTGGCGCAAGACGTAGCCTTGTCAGGCATCGGCAAGGCCTTGGTGGCTGCAGGCAACCTAGAGCAAGGCCCCGCTGAAGCCCTGTACCGCAAGGCCCTTGCCAGCCGCAGGAGCTTTGTGGCCGAACTGGTGGAATCGGGTGCTGTTTCTGCGTCGAGGCTAGCGCACACCCTGTCTGCCGCCTTTATTGCACCCCTGTTGGACCTCAGCGCCATAGACCCTATGCGCCTGCCAGCCAAACTGTTAGACGAGAAAATTTGCCAGGATTACCAATTGGTGGTGCTGGGCAAGCGCGGCAACCATTTGGTGATCGCTACGGCCGACCCCTCCAACCAAGAAGCCGCAGAAAAAATCAAATTTGCCACCCAACGCACGGTGGAGTGGGTGATTGTTGAGTTTGACAAACTGAGCAACATCATCGGCAATAGTGCAGGATCACAAGCCCCTTCGTTTGTCAGCGACTTTGTAGACAGTGAGTTCGACACCCTCGAAGACGCTACCACCGACCAGTCCATCACCGCACCAGAATTTGAGGCCGACGAAACCCCCGTGGTGCGGTTTTTGCAGAAAATGCTCATGGATGCGTTCAATATGGGCGCATCGGATTTGCACTTCGAACCCTACGAGTTTTCCTACCGTGTGCGCTTTCGCATCGATGGCGAGTTACGTGAGATGAGCGCGCCGCCCGTGGGTATCAAGGAAATACTGGCGTCCCGCATTAAGGTGCTGTCGCGGATGGACATTTCTGAGAAGCGGGTCCCGCAAGATGGCCGCATGAAGCTTAAATTAACGCGGGACCGCACCGTGGATTTTCGCGTCAGCAGTTTGCCCACGTTGTTCGGGGAAAAAATCGTCATCCGTATTCTGGACCCCAACAACGCCAAGTTGGGGATCGATGCCTTAGGGTACGCGGAAGTCGAAAAGGCACGCTTGCTCAAAGCCATCAGCCGACCCTACGGCATGATTTTGGTGACCGGCCCAACCGGCTCGGGAAAAACTGTGTCGCTTTACACCTGCTTGAACCTGCTCAACCAGCCTGGCGTCAATATCGCCACGGCTGAGGACCCTTCCGAGATCAATATGCCGGGAGTCAATCAGGTCAACATCAATGACAAAGCCGGGCTGACATTTGCCTCGGCGCTGAAATCATTTTTGCGCCAGGACCCCGACATCATCATGGTGGGGGAAATCCGTGACTTAGAAACCGCCGACATCTCCATCAAAGCGGCCCAAACCGGGCACTTGGTGCTGTCTACGCTGCACACCAACGACGCCCCGACCACCATCACGCGGCTGCGCAATATGGGGGTGGCGCCTTTCAATATCGCATCGAGTGTGGTTTTAATTACGGCACAGCGCCTTGCGCGCCGGTTGTGCGCCAAGTGCAAAGTCCCTGCGGACTTGCCCCAGCAGACGCTGGTCGATGCCGGCTTTAGCCCGGCAGACCTGGACGGCAGTTGGAAGCCCTACCATGCCGTCGGATGCCCAAATTGCAACAACGGCTACAAGGGGCGTGTGGGCATCTACCAAGTCATGCCCATCTCCGAAGAAATACAACGGATCATTTTGCGCGACGGATCGTCCATGGAAATTTCCGAGCAATCCATCCGTGAAGGCGTGATGTCACTGCGCGCATCCGCCCTGCAAAAGGTTCAACTCGGGGTGACTTCGCTTGAGGAAGTCCTGGCCGTAACCAACGAATAACGACACGACAGGCACGCATGGCAACCATCAAAGAAACCAGGGACGCACGGCGCCATGGGGCCTCGAAGGAATCGATTTTCGAATGGGAAGGGTCCGACCGCAGTGGCCGTCCGATCAGGGGAGAAACCCGATCCACGGCAGAAAGTATTGTTCGGGCAACCCTGCGCCGCCAGGGTATTACGCCCAAAAAAATAAAGAAAAGACGCCTGGGTGCCGGACATTCCATCCGACCCAAAGAAGTTGCCATCTTTACCCGCCAATTGGCTACGATGATGAAAGCCGGTGTGCCCTTGCTTCAATCGTTTGACATCGTTGGCCAAGGCAACCCAAACCCATCGCTTGGACGGATGATTAACAACATCCGAACCGACATTGAGGCCGGGTCCTCACTGAGCGCCGCGTTTCGCAAGCATCCGCAACACTTCGATACGCTTTACTGCAACCTGGTTGGCGCCGGAGAGGCTGCCGGTATATTGGATTCCTTACTGGACCGACTGGCGGCCTACATGGAAAAAATGGAGGCCGTGAAATCAAAGATCAAATCGGCACTCATGTATCCAGTGGCGGTGCTTTGCGTAGCCTTTGGTGTGGTTACGGTGTTGATGATCTGGGTCATCCCTTCGTTTAAGCAGGTTTTTTCTTCTTTTGGTGGCGAGCTTCCAGCCCCCACTCAAATCGTAATTACCGTGAGCGAGTTCTTTATCAGCTACTGGTATCTGATTTTTGGCGGTTTGGGTGGCGGTGTTTTTCTGTTTTTTCGCGCCTGGAAGACCAGTAAGAAGTTCCAGGACACCATGGACTTTTTGCTCTTGCGCATGCCCATTTTTGGCGTCCTGGTGCGCAAATCTTGCATAGCCCGCTGGACCCGCACGCTGGCGACCATGTTTGCGGCCGGCGTGCCGTTGGTAGAAGCGCTGGAATCGGTTGGAGGTGCCGCGGGCAACGCCGAGTACGCCAATGCCACCGTGGGCATCCGCCAACAGGTTTCAACGGGGGTGTCCCTGACCACCGCCATGGCGGGTGCCAACCTGTTCCCGCACATGGTTTTGCAAATGAGCGCCATTGGCGAAGAGGCGGGTTCGCTGGATTACATGTTGGGCAAGGCCGCCGACTTTTATGAGTCCGAGGTCGATGACATGGTGGCTGGCATTTCCAGCTTGATGGAGCCCATCATCATCGTGATTTTGGGCACCATCATTGGCGGCATTGTGGTGGCAATGTACCTGCCCATCTTCAAAATGGGGCAGATGGTGTGATCACAGAAGCATCCTGGCTCGAACCCGCCGCAGCTGGCCTGCTGGGCTTGCTCATTGGCAGCTTTTTGAATGTTCTGGTGTACCGACTGCCAAAAATGATGGAGCGGCAATGGGAGCGAGAGTGCGCCGAATTGACCGGCCCTGCGCAGGCCCCTGCAGAGCAAGTCTTCAGTCTTTGGGCTCCCCGCTCCCGATGCCCGCATTGCGAGGCGCCCATTGCGTGGCACCACAACATACCAGTGGTCAGCTATGTGTTGCTGAGGGGGAAGTGCCACCACTGCCATGGCCACATCAGGCTGCGCTACCCGGCGGTTGAAATGGCAAGTGCGTGCTTGTTCGCCTTTGCCGGCCACCGGTGGGGTATCTCCCTTGCGGGTGCTGCTTGGTGCACGTTTTGCGCCGCGCTGCTGGCTTTGGCCCTGATCGACTGGGACACCACGCTGCTTCCCGACGACATCGTGCTGCCCTTGCTGTGGCTGGGCCTGATAAGTGCGCAGTTGCAATGGACCCAGGTCCTGCTAGCCAATGCCCTTTGGGGTGCGGTAGGAGGCTACCTGTTTCTTTGGTCGGTCTACTGGCTTTTCAAACTGGCCACCGGGAAGGAAGGAATGGGATATGGGGACTTCAAACTCTTAGCCTGCCTGGGTGCATGGTTCGGCTGGCAATCCCTGATTCCCATCACCCTGTTGTCATCCATCATCGGTGCCATGGTGGGTCTCGCGCTCAAAATGTCCGGTGGCCTGCGCCCAGGAAATTACATCCCTTTTGGACCATTTTTGGCAGGCGCCGGTTTTGTGTGTATGGTTTTTGGGGCCGATGGGGTGCAACAAGGGTTGGGGTTGTGATCCACCGTGCACTGCATGTGGGTGTCAGCGGCGGCATCGGTTGCGGCAAAAGCACCGTGTGTAGTTGGCTTAGCGACATAGGGGCCTACGTGATAGACGCCGACGCCATCTCGCGCAATTGCACCGCTGCAAGCGGAGCTGGCTTGCCCGCCATCCGCGCGGCCTTCGGGCCAGGCCTATTTTCTGCCGACGGGACGCTGGACCGGGGTGAGCTGCGTTCCCTGGTGTTTAACGATGCGACGGCCCGAAAACGCTTGGAGGCCATCCTGCATCCTTTGATCGCAGCTGAAATTGACCGCCAAACGGCGGTGGCCCACGACCAGGGCGTTACCTGCATTGCATTTGACATCCCGCTTCTGGTCGAATCTCCTCGCTGGCGCAAAACCCTCGACCGGGTGTTAATTGTTGACTGCAGGGAGCAGACCCAAATCGACCGCGTTGTGCAGCGCAACGGCATGGAGCCCGTGGAGGTGCAAAAAATCATGGCGGCGCAAAGCACTCGCCGTGCCCGCCTGCAAGCTGCCGACGCCGTACTTTTCAACGATATGGTGAATCTTGACGAGGTCAAGGCGACTTTGGGCGCGATGCGCGCCTTCTTCGGGCTATGATCCCCGCACTGGAAAATCCCCCGTGATCCTCTACGAATACCCGTTCAACGAAAAGATTCGCACCTATTTGCGGCTGGAGCACCTGTTTGCCCGGCTTTTCACGCTGATGGACCGAACCGATGCGATAGACCATCACTTCGCGCTCATTACCTTGTTTGAAATCCTGAACGTGGGTGCGCGCGCCGAACTCAAACCCGACGTCCTGAAAGACCTGGACCGCCAAAAACAGGCGCTCAGCGCCTTTCGCGGCAACCCCGGTATCGCTGCCGATGTGCTGGACCGCTTGTTGAACCAAATCGACGATTGCCACGCTTTGCTCAACAACACCCCCGGAAAATTGGGCCAATCGCTTGTAGAGAACGACTGGCTCAAGAGCCTGCGCAGTCGCACCAGCATTCCCGGAGGCACCTGTGAATTTGACTTGCCGGCCTATTACGCCTGGCAAAAGCGCCCGGGCCAGCAACGCCAAAGCGACTTGCGCGGCTGGGTAGAAGGCCTGATTCCCCTTTTTAACGGTATTCAATTGCTGCTGGGGTTGCTACGCGACTCGGGAACTCCACAAAAAATGGTCGCCTTGGGCGGGCAGTTCCAACAAAACTTGCCCCAAGGCCGGACGTTTCAGCTCTTGCGACTGTCGCTAAAACAAGACTTGGGCGCCATTCCAGAAATAAGCGCCAACCGATTGGTTGCCTCCATTCGCTTCGTGCGCCACGATGCAGACGACCGCCTGCACGCCCATAGCGCAGACACCCCATTTGAGCTGGTGCTGTGCTCCTGATCTGTGGGTAGGTGTCTTGGCTGAGCTAAACGAAAAAACAGTGCACTGCCCCCAATGCCAGGGCGACAGCATCTACGCAGCCAGCAACCCGTTTCGCCCCTTTTGCAGTTCGCGCTGCAAGTCTGCGGACTTGGGAGCCTGGGCAAGCGAGTCGTTTAGGCTGCCCGATGGCGACGCCTCTGAAGCCAGCACCGCGCCAGCCCAGCCCCTGCAATAAGCCCGGGCACAAGCCCTGGCCGTTTAGTGTTCGGACCTTGCTTGCTCGGATTGGAGCCAATCGAGCACTGGCAGCGTGCCGGGTAACACGGGGCTTACGGTGACGGGCAAGCACTGCCATTGCGCACTTTGTTGCTCTTTCATTTGTAGCTCGCCTGTCCACGCGGTGACCTTAAAAAAATGCAGTCTCACCAAGGCGTGGGGGTAGTCCACCATTTCAACCTTCCAGGGTGTTGCCGCACAAACAGTGATGCCAATTTCTTCGTGCAACTCCCGCGCCAGCGCCTGCGCCACGGACTCGCCAGGCTCCACCTTGCCGCCAGGAAACTCCCAGTAACCGGCATACGGGCGGCCGGCAGGCCGCGATGTCATCAAAAAGCCGTTGTCGTGGTGCAGCAGCACACCGACCGCCACCTCCACAACGGCCCGCTGCGCACCCGGTTCACGCGCAATCTCCGGATTGGCCAGCAAGGTGGGGCGCACGGCCTGCGAACTCATGGTCCGTAAGGCCCAGGGGCCGTCCCCTGGACTGTGGGCTGGCGCCCAGCGTAGTCTTTGGCAAACTGCCAGGCCACGCGACCCGTGCGTGAACCACGCTCCAGGGCCCAAATCAGCGCCTCTGGCCGGGCTTGCTGCACGCGATCAGGCGATACCCCCAAGGCACTAAGCCACTGGGCGGCAATGTGCAAGTACTCTTCCTGTGTGAAGGGGTAGAAGCTTACCCACAGACCAAAGCGTTCTGAGAGGGAGATCTTCTCTTCCACCCCCTCGCCCGGATGCACTTCGCCGCTGTCGGTGTGGGTGTAGCTCAGGTTTTCGGCCATGTACTCGGGCAAGAGGTGGCGCCGGTTGCTGGTGGCGTAAATCAGCACGTTGGCCGAGGTTTCGGATACGGATCCGTCGAGTACCGATTTCAAGGCTTTGTACCCCGGCTCGCCCTGGTCAAAGCTCAGGTCATCGCAAAAAATCAGAAACTTCTCGGGCCGCAAGGCAACGATTTCAACAATATCGGGCAGGTCCACCAGGTGCTCTTTGTCAACCTCAATCAGGCGCAAGCCGTGGTCGCAGTAGGTATTGAGGCAGGCCCGAACAAGCGAGGACTTGCCGGTGCCGCGCGCGCCGGTCAGCAGCACATTATTGGCCGTTTGGCCAACGACGAATTGCGCGGTGTTGCGGCGAATTTTTTCTTTTTGGATGTCAATTTCCCGTAAGTCATCGAGCCGCATGGCGCCCACCTGGCGTACAGGCACGATATACCCTTGTCCAGACACCCTTTTGCGGTAGCGAAAGGCTATGGCCTGATCCCAATCGGGCTGCTCAATGTCCAAACGCAGGGCAGACTCCACCCTGTCCATGAACCGCTCTGCGCGGGCCAAAAAAGCGGTCAACCTGTGGTCGTTCAAGCCGGGCTCCTGTTAGGACCGGTAATCGGCATTGATAGTGACGTAGTCGTGGCTCAGGTCGCAGGTCCAGACCGTGTGGCTGGCCTGGCCGCGCCCCAGATCGACCCGTATCCGGATCTCGTTTTGCTGCATCACGCGCTGGCCGTCGGGCTCCGCATAGGCCGGGTTGCGTCCACCGCGCGTGGCGACGTGCACGTCGTCCAGGTAAAGCTCGATGCCGCTCTGATCCAAATCGGCAATACCGGCGTACCCGACCGCGGCCAGAATGCGGCCCAGATTCGGGTCACTGGCAAAGAAAGCCGTTTTCACTAGCGGGGAATGGGCAATCGCGTAGGCCACCAGGCTGCATTCGCCGCGCGTACGCCCCCCGCTGACCTCGACCGTGATGAACTTGGTGGCGCCCTCTCCGTCACGCACGATGGCATGCGCCAATTGCCGAGCAACACCCAGCAAGACGTCAACCAAGGCGCGACCATCGGGGCTGTCCAGCGAATCAATGGGGGCATGGCCCGCGTGGTTGGTAGCCATTAGCACCAGGGAATCGTTGGTCGATGTGTCGCCATCGACCGTAACGCAGTTGAACGACTCCTGCGCCAGCGCCAGGGCCAGCGGCTGCATCAGGCTTTGGGAAACGCAGGCGTCGGTTGCCAAAAAGCCCAGCATGGTCGCCATATTGGGGCGGATCATGCCCGCGCCCTTGCTGATGCCTGTCACGCTGACCTTTTTACCGCCAATGTGTGCCTGCGCGCCATAGGCCTTGGGCACCGTGTCGGTGGTCATGATGGCAAGGGCCGCCTGCATCCAGTTGTTGGTATGGGCGTCCGCAATGGCCGCGTCCATGCCCGCAATGATGCGGTCAACAGGCAGCGGCTCCATGATCACTCCGGTGGAAAACGGCAACACCTGGACCGCATCAATCCCCAGGCGCTGGGCCAGGGCAGCGCAGCTACTGTGCGCGCGCGTCAAACCGTCGGCACCCGTGCCGGCATTGGCGTTGCCCGTGTTGACCAGCAAAGCGCGCACACCCTTGCCAGCGGCCAGGTGCTGCTGACAAACCTGCACGGGCGCGGCGCAAAAACGGTTGGTGGTGAACACCCCTGCCACGCTGGCGCCCTCGTCGAGCAAGAAAACCGACACATCGTTGCGGCCTTGCTTGCGCACGCCAGCTTGGGCCACGCCTACGCGCAAACCAGCGATGGGGTGAAGAGTCGCCGGATCCGGCGGTGGCAAATTAACAGGCATGGCGTGTCCTTATGCGAGCTTGCCGTGGCAGTGCTTGTATTTCTTACCGCTGCCACAGGGGCAGGGTTCGTTGCGGCCCACCCGCGGCAGGTCTGGGCTGGCGGCGGCGCTAGCGTCGGCCGCCTCTTGCGTAACCTGCGTTTCACCCGTTTCGGTGGGTGCGGTGTAGGTGATGTTGCTGATGTTTTCACCACGGGACTCCAGCGCAGACGCCGCCTCGTCGATCTGCTCTGCCGACTGGATGCGCACCGTCATCAGCGTTTTGGTAACTTCGTTTTTCACCGCATCGAGCATTTGACCGAACAACTCGAAGGCTTCGCGCTTGTACTCTTGCTTGGGCTGTTTTTGCGCATAACCACGCAAATGGATGCCTTGGCGCAGGTAGTCCAGGGAACTCAAATGGTCACGCCACTGGCTATCAATGGTCTGCAAAAGCACCATGCGCTCAAAGTGGGTGAAGCTTTCTGCGCCCACCTGGGCCAGTTTTTGCTCAAACGCAGCATGGGCTGCGGACACTACGGCAGAGAGCACGTCTTCATCTGTAATGGACGCTGCGGCAGTAATCTGGGCCGCCAAATCGATCTCTAGGCGCCACTCGACGGCCAATACATTTTGGAGCGAGGCGATGTCCCACTGCTCCTCCACCGACTCCGATGGTACAAACTGGCGTACCAGGTCCTCAAAACTGCCTTCGCGCAAGGATTTGACCTGGGCGCTGAGGTCTTGCGCGTCCAAAATCGCATTGCGCTGCTGGTAAATCACCTTGCGCTGGTCGTTGGACACGTCGTCGTACTCCAGCAACTGCTTGCGCATGTCAAAGTTGCGCGCCTCCACCTTGCGTTGGGCGCTTTCGATGCTGCGGGTCACGATGCCCGCTTCAATCGCCTCGCCCTCAGGCATTTTCAGCCGGTCCATGATGGACTTAACGCGGTCGCCGGCAAAAATCCGCATCAGCGAGTCGTCCAAGCTCAAATAAAAGCGCGAAGAGCCGGGGTCTCCCTGGCGGCCCGAGCGGCCACGCAGCTGGTTGTCAATGCGGCGCGACTCGTGGCGCTCGGTGGCAATGATGCGCAAGCCGCCCAGCGCGGTAATGGCATCGTGGTCCAGCTTCCACTGGGCCTTGATTTCGGCCACTTTGGCGCTCTTGGCGCCGTCATCCAGGCTTTCATCGGCCTGCACGTCTTGCAGGGCTTTTTCGATATTGCCGCCTAGCACAATGTCCGTGCCCCGCCCGGCCATATTGGTGGCGATGGTGATCATCTTGGCGCGTCCGGCCTGGGCCACGATATCGGCCTCGCGGGCGTGTTGCTTGGCGTTGAGCACTTGGTGCGGCAAACCTTCTTTGGTCAGCAGCTCGGCGATGATTTCGGAGTTTTCGATGGAGGTGGTGCCCACCAGCACCGGCTGGCCTCGCTCATAACACTCGCGGATGTCGGCAATGGCGGCTAGGTACTTCTCTTGCGTGGTTTTGTACACGCGGTCAAGCTGGTCCTCGCGGCGGCTGACGCGGTTGGGCGGGATAACCACGGTTTCCAGGCCATAGATTTCTTGGAATTCGTAGGCCTCGGTGTCGGCGGTGCCGGTCATGCCCGAAAGTTTGCTGTAGAGACGGAAGTAGTTCTGGAAGGTAATGGACGCCAGTGTCTGGTTCTCAGCCTGGATTGCCACGCCCTCTTTGGCCTCTACCGCCTGGTGCAGGCCGTCGCTCCAACGGCGCCCGGTCATCAGGCGGCCTGTGAATTCATCCACGATGACAATTTCACCTTCTTGCACCACATAGTGCTGGTCGCGGTGGAAGAGGTGCTTGGCCCGCAGCGCCGCGTAAAGGTGGTGCATGAGCGTGATGTTGGCCGGGTCATAGAGCGACGATCCCACCGGGATCAGCCCAAGGCCTGCGAGCAGTTTTTCCGCACTCTCGTGCCCGTCTTCGGTGAGCACGATTTGCTGGGACTTCTCATCCACGGTGAAGTCGCCTGGCGTAATCACGCCCTCGCCGGTACGCAAATCCAGCTCACCTTCTTGGCGCTTGAGCGACGGGACCACGGTATTGATGGCGATGTACAAGGCCGTATGGTCTTCGGCCTGGCCGCTGATGATGAGCGGCGTGCGTGCCTCGTCAATCAGGATGGAGTCGACCTCGTCGACGATGGCAAAGTTCAGTACCCGCTGCACCCGGTCTTTGGCCTCATAGACCATGTTGTCGCGCAGGTAGTCAAAGCCGTATTCGTTGTTGGTGCCGTAGGTAATGTCGGCGCGGTAGGCTGCCTGCTTTTCCTCGCGCGGGACGTTGGGCGTATTGATACCCACCGTCAGTCCCAAAAATTCGTACAACTGGCCCATCCAGCGCGCGTCGCGGCTGGCCAAGTAGTCGTTGACGGTGACAACATGCACGCCTTTGCCGGTGAGGGCATTGAGATAGACCGGCAAGGTCGCGGTCAGGGTTTTCCCCTCACCGGTTCCCATTTCCGATATCTTGCCGTGGTGCAGTGACATACCGCCAAGCAACTGCACATCGAAGTGGCGCATTTTCATCACCCGCTTGCAGCCCTCGCGCACGACGGCAAACGCCTCGGGCAGCAGTGCATCCAAACCCTCTCCTGCGGCCACCCGTGCCTTGAATTCGTTGGTCTTGGCGCGCAGTGCCTCGTCGCTCAACTGTTCGTACACGGGCTCCAGTGCGTTGATGCGCACCACGGTGGCGCGGTATTGCTTGAGCAAACGGTCGTTTCGGCTTCCAAAAAACCGGGTCAAAAATGATAGTGGCATGGGTACGATACGGTGCTGCAAGCCTTGTTGGAAGCAGACCCGCGCAGTCCTTTTGGTTGTCGGTGTTCAGGCAGAGGGTGTGCCAGGCAAGCGTCGTTCAACACACGACGGCGTGGCCCGCCACGGTAATCGCGGATTTTAACGTTGCGGCTTTGCCATAGCGGTGGCCGTGCCCAAGCGCAAAAATTTCTGCGGATCTTGTGGCACACCACGCACCAGCACCTCAAAATGCAGGTGCGGCCCGGTAGAGCGGCCCGTGTTGCCGACTTCTGCAATTTTTTGCCCGCGCTTGATGATGTCGCCCTTCTTAACCAGGCTGCGTGACAAATGGGCGTAGCGAGTCAGCAAATCGTTTCCATGGTCAACTTCAATCAGGTTGCCGTATTGCGGGTGCACCTCCTGCCCCACCACCACACCACCCGCAGCGGAAAAAATAGACGTTCCGACGCTGGCCGGGAAATCAAGCCCCTCGTGCAGGGCCGACATACCATTAAAGGGGTCGATGCGCCAGCCAAAACCTGAGCCCACGCCCACTGCAGGTACTGGTGACTGAGTCGGAATCATCATTTTTTTGATTTTTTGCTCAAAAAGGCGCGATTCGATCACCGTCATGATGTCGTTGCGCCGACCCGTTGTTTGCTCGATTTGCTCCAAAGTCGCTTGCAGCTCCTGCATCGTCAGGTCGCGACCCAGCACCAACGCGCCGCCCTGGCCCGCTGGGCCTTTGACGGCCGTAGGGTCCAAGCCCGCCAAGCCCGATACCCGTTCGGCCAAAGACTCCAGTTGCAAAAGCTTGGCCTGCATCTCGCCCATTCGCTTGGCCATCACCTCGATGTTTTCCCGCAAAAAACGGTCTCTTTGGTCAAATTCATCTTTGACCACCAAGCGCATTACCGAGCTGATAACGGGCCAGCCGTCGCGCGCGCCCTTGAGCAAAATCCAATGGTAAATACCAGCAGACACCAGCGTGACCGCCAGAAAAAAACCCGCCAAACCCAGGGCCAAATTTGTGCCACCCATTTGCAGCACGTAGCTTTTGGAGAGGCGGGGATCCGTGATAATGAGTTGCATATGCACCCCCATTGCGTGAAATAGATGAGTCGCCCGCTTACGTGCCTTTCGGTTCTGCAAGCCGGTCTAAAGTCCCCTACTTTAGCGCGTCTTGCTGACTTGTCCGCCCAGTCCGAGGCCCGGCGCACCTGCATTGATACCTTAATCCCTGCCATGCTTCGCTCGTCCATCAAAGGCGGACCAATCGAGGACGGTGTGTGGTGCCTAGTGGTGGACAACACGGCAGTGGCTTCCAAGCTGCGCCAACTGCTGCCCAAGCTGGAGTCCCACCTGCGAAGCAAAGGCTGGGACGTGAACGCCATACGTATCAAGGTCCGAAGCAGCGTGGCGGCTTAGAAAACTTACGGATTTGGCATCCACCCAAGGCCGGGGTCGTGTACCATGAATCTCCTCTGGCTATGCCGCGTTTTTTTCAAGCGGGCCCGCCAGAGAGCCCCAGCCCTACCCGCCACCATGGAGATATGCATGCACCTTGACACCTTTTTTCACCGCCCTGTACGCTTGGCCGCCACTGTGCTGGCCGCTGGCCTGTCACTGCTCGGCCAGGCCCACGCCGCTGAGCCCGCATCCTGCCAAGCCGTTCGCTTTGCCGATGTCGGATGGACCGACATCACCGCCACCACGGCGGTCATGTCTGAGATCCTAAAAAGCATTGGCTACAAGCCCTCGGCGCAGGTGCTCTCGGTGCCCGTGACGTACAGCAGCCTCAAGGCCAAAAAAATTGACGTTTTCCTGGGTAACTGGATGCCGTCCATGGAGGGCGACATCAAGCCCTATACCGCCGACGGATCGGTCGAAACCCTGGGTGCCAACCTCGAAGGTGCCAAATACACCCTGGCCGTACCCGACTATGTCGCAGAGGCTGGTGTCAAAACCTTTGCAGACCTGGCCAAAAATGCCGACAAGTTCAGCAAAAAGATTTATGGCATCGAGCC
>CAIYQF010000495.1 GCA_903928325.1 uncultured beta proteobacterium
GCTGGAGTTTTTGGATGTCATTTTTTTTGGCGGAAGAGGTAGTGGTCATCAGGGCGATTGGTAAAGGTGGTGAATGGCAATATAGCGCGCAACAGCTTCTGGCACCAGCGTGTCTATGCCTTGTTGGTGGGCTAGGCGGTAACGAATATCGGTCGCGCTGTGCGGCATGGACGGCATTTGGAGCCATTGCAAGGCGAACGAGTCAACTTGGGAGGTTGCGATGGGACCGCATGGGTCCGCAGATTCAGGGCGCGCAGCGACGTAGATTGTAGCAAGCTGGGGCAGCGCACTGGCGCGGTGCCAGTGGTGCAAGGCCTGCGCCTGGTCCTGTCCGATGAGCAGGCACAAGGTGGTTTGCGGGTATTGAAGTCGTAACTCCTCGAGCGTGTCCACCGTATAACTCGGCCCGGTGCGCAGTGTTTCGCGTGGGTCCACCGCCACCTGTGGAAACCCGGCAAACGCCAATTCGCACATTGCGAGCCGGTGGACCGCAGGGCTCAGGGGACGCTGCTTGTGCGCCGCGTGTCCGGTGGGTACCACCAGCAACTGGCACAACCCTAGCTGCGCCACTGCCGCTTGCGCCAGTGCTACATGGCCCCGGTGGGGCGGGTCAAATGCGCCACCGAAGACGCCGATACGTTGGGTAACGTGGGTCAAACCCAGTCCCTGCGCACCAGAAATTGTTCGTACAGGGCCGCCTCAGGCGTTCCTGGGGCGGGGATATTTTGGTACGACCAGCTGGCCAGCGGCGGCATGGACAGCAAGATCGACTCGGTGCGCCCGCCCGACTGCAAACCAAAGTGCGTGCCGCGGTCCCATACCAAGTTGAATTCGACGTAGCGGCCGCGCCGGTAAAGCTGAAACTCACGCTCCCGGCTGCCATAGGCGATGTCTTTGCGCCGCTGCACGATGGGCATGTAGGCGCCCAAAAACGCATCCGCTACCGAGCGCAGCATGGCAAAACTACGCTCCTGGCCCAGCTCAGAAAAGTCGTCAAAAAACACGCCGCCTATGCCGCGCGGCTCGCTGCGGTGTTTGAGGAAAAAGTAGTCGTCGCACCAGGTTTTGAAGCGCGGGTACTTGTCCTCACCAAAGGGCGCGAGCGCGTCTTTGCAGCTTTGGTGAAAGTGCACCGCGTCTTCGGCAAAACCATAGATGGGCGTCAGGTCCATGCCGCCACCAAACCAGCACACTGTCTGCCCTTGCGGGTTCTTGGCGGCCAGCATGCGCACGTTCATGTGCACCGTGGGCGCATAGGGGTTGCGGGGGTGAAACACCAGCGACACGCCCATGGCCTCAAACGGCGCGCCCGACAGCTCGGGGCGGTGCTGGGTGGCGCTGGGCGGCAGGTGCGGCCCGCGCACATGCGAAAAGCCGCAGCCCGCGCGCTCAAACACAGCGCCGTTTTCCAGAATTTGGGTAATTCCATTGCCTTGCAACATCTCGCCTGGCGCTTTTTCCCAGGCGTCGACCACCAATGTGCCGCCATCCAGCGCGGTAACGGCGCCGGTAATGCGGCCCTGCAATTCGACCAGGTAATGGCGGACGGTCTCGGGGGATGCGATTTCAAACACGGGAATTGTCTCCAGGGCGTGGGGTGGGGCGGGTGGTTTTTGCACGGTCGTCGGGCACGGATGCGGGTTCTGAGCGCAGCAGGGTAATTGGCGACGCCGCGTGCGGCCGGTAGCCTTGCACGCCAACAAAACAGGCGGCGATGGTGGACATATCTTGCGCCGTGTCGCCGCTCAGGCGCAGGAAATGGGTGGCTACTACGCGGTGCTTGGCGTAATCAAGATGCACCAGACACAGGGGAACGTGGGCGCGTAGGGCGGTTTGGTAGAAACCGCTGCGCCAGCCCGCCGAGCGTTTGCGCGTTCCCTCAGGTGCCAGACCCAGCCAGCAATAGCGCTGCAAGCGCTGCGCTTGTTGTAGCGCCGCTATCGCCTGGCCAACCAGGCCGCCTGGCGCATCGCGCACCGCCGGTATAGCGCCCA
Organism: uncultured beta proteobacterium; assembly: GCA_903928325.1. Classification (GTDB taxonomy): domain Bacteria; phylum Pseudomonadota; class Gammaproteobacteria; order Burkholderiales; family Burkholderiaceae_C; genus Allorhodoferax. Next base: position 1,995 of record CAIYQF010000495.1, read on the forward strand.
GCCAACGCAGCCAGCGTCCCAGCAAAGGAATTGTGAACAAGCTGTCTTTACCCCAGAAGATGACCTGCACGCCCAGCGCCCACTTGGCCAGCACGGCCACCACAAAGTCCCAGTTGCTGGTGTGCGGATAAACCACGAAAACGCCTTGCAAAGTGGGCAGGCCCTCAAAATGCAGCTCCCAGCCCGCCGACTTCAAGATGGCGCTGGCCAAGCGGCTGCCGCGCGGCTGCACGGGGTGGGGCAGCGGGAAGGCGACGTTCATCGGCTCAGGCACGTTGCAGGCGCCGGTGCATCACACCTTGAGCGCCCGAAAACCGATGTCCCTGCGAAATTGCATGCCGTCAAATTGGATCTGGCGCACCGCGTCGTAAGCCCGGGTCTGCGCCACTTTCACCGTGTCGGCCAGCGCAGTCACGCACAGCACACGGCCGCCCGCAGTTTTTAGTACGCCGTCTTGGAACTGGGTGCCTGCATGAAACACCACCACCTCGTCCGTTTCTTTGGGGATGCCGGTCATCGCGCCACCCACGCGTGGCGCCAGGGGGTAGCCGGGCGCGGCCAGCACCACGCCCAAGGCGGTGCGCCGGTCCCACTGCAACTCCAGGTCCGCCAAGGCCTTGCCGCCCGCTGCTTCGGTGGCGGCCCACAGCACGTCCACCCAATCGCTTTTCAGGCGCGCCATGATGGGCTGGGTTTCCGGGTCGCCCATGCGGCAGTTGAATTCCAGCGTCTTGACATGGCCTTGCGCGTCGATCATCAGCCCGGCGTACAAAAAGCCGGTGAAAGGAATACCGTCTTTTTCCATGCCCCGTATGGTGGGGAGGATGACCTCGCGCATGGCGCGGGCGTGCACGTCGGGGGTGACCACGGGCGCGGGCGAATAGGCGCCCATGCCGCCGGTGTTGGGCCCGACGTCGCCGTCTTGCAGGCGCTTGTGGTCTTGGCTGGTGGCCAGCGGCAGCACGTTTTTGCCGTCGCACAGCACCATGAAGCTGGCCTCTTAGCCGGTCAAAAACTCTTCAATCACCACACGCGCCTCGCCGCCGCCAGGGTTGGCGCCAAAGGCGCCGTCGACAAGCATCAAGTCCACGGCGGCATGCGCCTCGGGCAAGCTCATGGCGACGACCACGCCTTTGCCTGCGGCCAGACCATCGGCCTTGACCACGATGGGCGCACCCACGCGGTCCAAATAGGTGTGGGCGGCGGCGGCGTCAGAAAACACTTCAAAGTGCGCGGTGGGAATGCCGTGGCGCTGCATGAAGGCCTTGGAAAAGGCCTTGGAGCTCTCCAGTTGCGCCGCAGCCTGGGTGGGGCCAAAAATGCGCAGGCCGTGGGCACGAAAGTCGTCCACCACGCCAGCGGCCAAGGGGCCTTCAGGGCCGACCACGGTGAGCGCTATTCTGTTGGCTATCGCCCAGTCGCGCAGCGCCGCCATGTCGGTAATCGGCAGGTTTTTCAGGCGCGCGTCGGCTGCGGTTCCGCCGTTGCCCGGCGCCACATACACGCGCTGCACTTTGGGGGACTGGGCCAGCTTCCAGGCCAGTGCGTGTTCGCGGCCACCGCCGCCTATGACCAAGACATTCATAGCGCGGCGTTGTGAAAGACTTCTTGTACGTCGTCCAGGTCTTCGAGCACGTCGAGCAGCTTTTGCATGCGCTCGGCGTCGTCACCAGACAGTTCAATGGTGTTTTTGGCGCGCATGGTGACTGCGGCTTCTTCGCACACCAGGCCGACGGCGTCCAGCGCGGCTTTGACCGCCTCAAAATCGGCGTAGTCGGTGAGCACCTCGATCACGCCGTCGTCGTGGGTGATCACGTCTTGGGCGCCGGCTTCCAGAGCGGCGTTCATCACCTTGTCTTCGCTGGTGCCGGGCGCGTAAATGACCTGGCCGCAGTGCTTGAACTGAAACGCCACCGAGCCTTCGGTGCCCATATTGCCGCCGTGCTTGCTAAAGGCGTGGCGCACTTCGGCCACGGTGCGCACTTTGTTGTCGGTCTTGGTGTCCAGAATGATGGCCGCGCCGCCAATGCCATAGCCTTCGTAGCGAATTTCCTCGTAGCTCACGCCTTCGGCGTTGCCCGTGGCTTTGTCGATGTTGTACTTGATGCGGTCGGCCGGCATATTGGCGGCCTTGGCTTTTTCTACCGCGAGGCGCAGGCGAGGGTTCATACCCAAGTCGCCCCCCGAGGCGCGTGCAGCCACCGTGATTTCACGGATGATGCGGGTCCAAATCTTGCCGCGCTTTTCGTCC
>CAIYQF010000496.1 GCA_903928325.1 uncultured beta proteobacterium
CGATCTGCCCGGCGTGCCACGGGCGATTACGCCGGGGTTGACGTCTTGCGCCACAGGCACTTTGCGCATATGCACGTTCAAAATTTGCTCGCGACCCCGGATATCGGGCAGCGTCACATACACCTGGCGGTCAAACCGGCCAGGGCGCAGCAAGGCCGAGTCCAAAATGTCAGGCCGGTTGGTTGCAGCCACCACGATAACGCCCACATTGGTCTCAAAGCCATCCATCTCCACCAGCATCTGGTTGAGCGTTTGCTCACGTTCGTCGTTGCCACCACCCAGGCCCGCCCCGCGTTGGCGACCCACAGCGTCGATTTCGTCAATGAAGATGATGCAAGGTGCGTTCTTTTTGGCGTTATCAAACATGTCGCGCACGCGCGAGGCGCCCACGCCGACAAACATTTCCACAAAGTCCGAGCCCGAAATGCTAAAGAACGGCACTTTGGCCTCGCCGGCGATCGACTTGGCGAGCAAGGTTTTGCCGGTTCCGGGGGGGCCCACCAGCAGCAAACCACGCGGAATGCGGCCACCGAGTTTTTGGAATTTGCTGGGGTCTTTCAAGAAGTCGACAACCTCTTTGACCTCTTCCTTGGCCTCATCGCAACCTGCCACGTCGGCAAAGGTCACGGTGTTGGTGCTCTCGTCGAGCAAGCGCGCCTTACTCTTGCCAAAGCTGAACGCGCCACCCTTGCCGCCGCCCTGCATCTGGCGCATAAAGTACACCCACACGCCAATGAGCAGCAGCATCGGACCCCAGCTGACCAGGAGCGTCATGAGCAGCGAGCCTTCTTCGCGGGGTTTGACATCAAATTTCACGCCGTTGGAGATCAGGTCGCCAACCAGGCCGCGGTCTAGGTAGGTGGCGGTGGTTTTGATGCGGCGCTCGTCACTGGTCACCGCAATGATTTCGGTGCCGCCTTGGCCCTCCTGGATCACGGCGCTCTTGATGTGCTTGTTGCGGACCTCTTCCAAGAAATCGGAATAGCCCAGGATCGTGGCGTTAGCACCGCTGTGCGAATCAAATTGCTTAAATACGGTAAAAAGTACCAAGCCGATGACCAGCCAGACTGCAATTTTTGAAAACCACTGATTGTTCAAGCGAAGCTCCAGTTAGCGCGTAAGAAAAGTTTACCTTGCGCAGATGAGAGTCATTTTAGAACTTTCAAGGCGAGGTGGGCGACTATTTGGTGCATCAGCCACAGGGTGGCCAAGGCCTTGTGGCCCCAAATGCCAAAGGCCAATGCCGCTATTTCAAGCCGATGCCGACCAAGAAGGTTTCCGACGAGCGGTCGCGCGAGGCCTTGGGTTTGTAGGGCTTAACGGTTTGGAAGGCCGTTTTGAAGTGCTGGACCACGTCGTTGTAGCTGCCGCCGTGGAACACTTTGGCAACCAAGGCGCCCTCGGATTTCATGTGGTTCTGGGCGAATTCAATCGCCAGCTCCACCAGGTACTCAATGCGCGCGGCGTCAGCGGACGATATGCCCGACAAGTTGGGCGCCATGTCAGACACCACCAAATCAGCCTGTCGCCCGCCAAGCGCCACCTCCAGTTGCGCCAAGACGCCGGCCTCGCGAAAGTCCCCCTGAATGAAGTGCACACCTTCGATGGGCTCCATCGCCAGCAGGTCCAGCCCGATGATGGTGCCGTTGAGGTCGCCCACTGCGGCGCCATGGGGCGACATACGCCGACGCAAGTACTGGCTCCAAGCGCCCGGCGTACACCCCAAGTCCACCACCAACTGGCCGGGTTTGACCAGGCCAAAGACTTCATCAATTTCCTTGAGCTTGTACGCGGCCCTGGCCCGGTAGCCTTCGCGCGAGGCTAGTTTGACGTAGGGGTCGTTGATGTGGTCGTGCAGCCAGGCCTTGTTGACCTTTTTCCCTTTGATCGACGGCTTGGGCGTGCCAGCCGCCGCAGCAGGGCTGGGCGCAGACGGAGTTTTCTTCATTGCGCCGATAATACCGGCATGCCCCATATTCAACTTACCCCTGCCCAGCGCAAAGTTCACCGCGCCGATGCGCACCACCTTGACCCCGTAGTCATGGTCGGAAACGACGGCCTGACGGTCAATGTCAAAAAAGAAGTCGATGGCGCGCTCAACGCCCATGGCCTGA
>CAIYQF010000497.1 GCA_903928325.1 uncultured beta proteobacterium
TACGTGCACGTCAACTTAGGATTCTATGCGCGCCCTGCTAGCCAGACGCATACAAGCCGCAGAAGAATAAAAAGAACGACCGTGCTTTTTCAATTCTAACTGCCCTTGTCGCAGGCCTTGGCAGCCGAGCGACCGGTCTTGTAGCGGCGGCGACAGCCCCCGCCTCGGGCGCTTTGGCACAGCAATACGCGGCTCAGCGCACGAAAATCCGCGCCAGCCGCCCCATAGAACACCAATAGAAGTCGCGCTCCCAGCCCACGCTGGGAAACACCACGCCTTGGGTAATGCCGCCGCTGCGCACCCGGCCGCGCTCGCTGCCCGTCTCCACCTCAAGCACCACCACTTCTTCGCCCCAGTGGCGGTAGTCGTTGACCACCAGTTCGCCACTCTCTGGGTAAAGAACCAAGTGGCTGGCCACGCCGAAGTCAGTTTTGATCCACAAGGGCACCAGCGTGTGGTCCGCGCCTAGGCGCCAGGCGCGCAAGACCTTGTTGGCCGAGTCAAAGGCAACCACGATGCGCCGCTGCACATCCACCAGCGGCGGGTTGGTGATGCTGCCGCCGGGCAAACCGCTCACATCCAGGCTGGCATGGTCCCGCGCGTCTGACAACGAGACACGCAGCAGCCGGTTGGCGCTGGGGCGCACGCCCGCGCCCAGCATATTGATGTGGTAGCGGTGCAAGCCGTTGTCCATGAACCAGGCGTTTCGGCCGTCCAGCACGGGGTCCCAGCCATAGCTTTGGGCGGTGGCGCCTATGTAGTCCCACTGCCAATCGTGGTCCAGGCGCAGGGTTTGCGCGGCATCGTCCCAGTGGTAGCGAAAAATGCTGCGCACGCCCACCACATAGAGGGTGTTGCCCATCGCGCTCAGGCGGGCGATGGATGGTTCGGGGCAGACCACCGGCGCGCAGGCTGGGCGCAGGGTCTCGGGGTGGATGACGCTCAGGCTGGCGGCGTGCGTGTCCGACAGGTTTTTGGCAACGATCAAGCCATTGTCCAAAATGACAAAGGAGTTGTAGGCCTGCGCAGCCGGCAGTTCCAGCGACGCTTTCAGGGCGCAAGCGCGGTCCAGGCGGTGCGCATAGCGGCCATACACCACATAAATGTCGCTATTGCGGTGAATCGCCATGCCGCCAGGCCACATGGGGCCACCGGGCAGGCGGGGTGAGCTTTTGCGCATTTGCAGGCTGTGCGGGTCGATCAACTCCACGCACGAGGTGGTGGCCAGGCCCAGCTGGGAGCGCAGCGCTGAATGGGTGAGCAAATACACCTCGCCCGGGTCGCCCAGCACCGTCATGGTGGACATCAGCGTGTTGCGCGTTACGCAGGCCAGCTTTTCGCCGGGCTGCAGGTTCAGTGCGGATGGGGCACGCGCGGCTTGCAGACGCTGCGGCCCACCGTCTTCGCCCGGCCACAGGCTGGGGTAGTAGCCGCCACTCACGTGCGTCGGCGGCGCACAAACCACCAGGCCAGCAAAGCCAGCAGACCGATCAGTATGGCAGCCGCTTGCTTGCCAAACACCGGTAACCAATAGCGCCAAATCGCATTGATAAACACCTGCCTTTGCGGCGTGTAGCCATCGGGCATGGGTAGCACTTGGTTGGTTTTTTCGTAGTGGGCGTAGTCCAGTTGCATGGCGGCAAACTCCTGCGCCAGCTTGGCGCCCAGGTCCTGGGTTTCGCCGGGGTCGGTGGACAGGTCGTACAAATGCCACAGGCCGTCACCCAAGGGCGGCATATTGCGCACCAGCTTAAGGCTTCCTTTGAATAGCGCCGCGTTGCCTGATAGTTCATAGCCCAGCGGCTGCTCGGGCCCGCGCACCGCCGCAACGCTGCCTTGCAGCAAGCCCAGCAAGCTGTGGCCGACCAGCGGTTCTACCGCCGCACCCTGGTAATTGGCGCCTGGCGCCTCAACGTGCGCCAGCTCCAGCAGGGTGGGCGCAATGTCGGTCACGTGGGTCAGAGCGCCTTGAACCGCTTTCCCCTCGCCTACGCCGGGACCGGAGATAAACATCGGCGTGCGTATACCGCCCTCACCCGACCAAAATTTGTAGGTGTACAGGGGAGACGCAGACGCGCTGGCCCAGCCGGGACCGGGAATGCCGTAGGTACCCTTGGCACCCAGGGTTTCGGTGTCTTGCTTGTAGTGGAACCACAGCCAGGGCTGGGCCTCGTGGTAGTCCGAACCCTCCGGTCCGTTGTCTGACAGGAAGACAAACACCGTGTTGTCGTACTGGCCAATCTGCTTGAGGTGGTCCACCAGGCGCCCCACGTGGAAGTCCATGGCCTCTGCCATGGCGGCGTAGACCTCCATCTGGCGCTCCATGTGCAGGCGCTCTTTCTCCGCCAGTGCATTCCAGTCACCGGTCGTAGACATGGTGGTCAGGGTGGTGCCTTGGGGCACGATGCCTAAGGCAATGGCGCGGGCCAGGCGCTGCTGGCGCAACGCAGTCCAACCTTCGCGGTAACGGCCCTTGTATTTGTCGACATAGGCCTTGGGCGCCTGCACGGGTACATGGTTGGCCTGAAAGCCCACATAGGCAAAAAACGGCTGCTGCTTGCGCAGGTCGGTGTCGATAAATCCGATGGTGCGGTCGACAAAATACTGCGAAGAATAATACTCAGCGGGCATGTTGGCCGTTTTACCGTCTTCATACCAATACACCTGAGGAAGGTGCGGCAGGTATTGCTTGACGGGCTCCCAGTTGTCCGAGCCGGTATCGCCCTGCACGATGGACTTGTCAAAACCGCGCCGGTTGGGCAGGTTGTAGGGCTCGGAGCCCACGTTCCATTTGCCCGCGATGTAGGTGCGGTAGCCGCTGTCTTGTAATAGCGATGCCACCGTCACCACATTGGGTGCCAGGGACCCTTGATAGCCCGGTTTGCCCAGGTGCTCGGTAGGCATGGCCTCACGTAAATTGCCCACACCGTTGCGGTGGTTGTCCACGCCCGTCAGCAGCATGGAGCGCGTGGGCGAACAAGAGGCCGCCACGTGAAAGTTGGAAAACCGCATGCCGCGCTTGGCCAGCGCATCCAGGTGCGGGGTGTCGATCTCGCCGCCAAAGGCGCCCAGGTCGGTAAAACCCCAGTCGTCGGCCACCAACACGACGATGTTGGGCCGTTGGGCCGCACTTGCCACCACGGGGCTCGCCGCCATGGACCCAGCGCACGCCCCCCAGCCCAAAAGCAACGCAGCAGCAGCGGACATTTTTGAACTTCTCTTCATCCCCAAACTCCTTCTTTGCGCGGCACAGGAAACCGTCCTTGCACAAACCATACACTACTGTACTTTGGCCCAATGTAGCACGCAACCGGGGCGCCTACCGACCCGACTATCCATTGGGCGACAATTGTTGACCCGCCAACCCCACCATAAACACCCACGCAATGGCCTATAAAACACCCAAGGAGCCGCAAACCGCACGCACTGCCGCCGCGCGCCTAACGCGCGACGCTTGGCTGGACGCAGCGTTCAAAGCCGCCGTAGAGCATGGCTTTGACGGGGTGCGGGTGCTGGTGTTGGCCGACACGCTGGGGGTAACGCGTGGCAGCTTTTATTGGCATTTCAAAGACCATGCCGACCTGATTGCCGCGCTGCTGGAACGCTGGCGCGCCGGCGAGGCCGCGGGCAACCAACAGATGCAACAACCCGCCAGCAACAACCCCATTGAGGACCTGGAAATTTTGCTCGACGCCGCCCTGGCGCACGGTGGCGCGGACCTGGGCAATATGCGTTTTGAGTTGGCCTTGCGCGGCCTGGGTCGCCGAGACGCCGCAGTAGCCGCCATGCTGCTGGAGGTGGACCAGGCGCGCATGGCGCTGTTTGCAGGCAAATTTGCACGCATTGCTCCCGACGCCAAGACCGCCACCGACCTGGCGGCCCTGTTCTATCTGGCCATCGTGGGCAGCTTCCAAGCACTGAGTCGACCCCAAGCCGCCCACCCTACCAAGCAATACCTGCAAGACATCATTGGCCACTTTTTGGTAAAGCAGCAGGCCAAGTAAGCAGGCAAACGCGCCGCGCTAGGCGGCCACTTTACCCATCCGATCTACTGGTTTTCCTTAGACTTTTCTCAGGCATCGCGAGTAAAATTACTTATCAAAAAGGAAATTTACTATGGTCAACCTGACGCAGTGGTGCACCGCATTCTTGCTATCAGCCCTCGCTCACTTGGGCCAAGCACAAATCCTGATTGGACAAACTGCGGGGTTCACCGGCCCGGTGGCCGCAGGCGTGAAAGAGACTGCCGATGGAGCAAAACTGTACCTTGACGCCATCAATGCCAAGGGCGGCATCTATGGGAAGACCATCGAACTGATCTCGCTGGACGACCAGTTCGACCCTAAGCTCGCGAGCGAAAACGCTCGCATCCTGATAGAGGACCGGGGTGTACTGGCCCTGTTTCTGACCCGTGGCACCCCCCACACGCAAGGCATACTTCCCCTTCTGGAGAAGCATGGCGTTACCTTAATTGGGCCGTCGACAGGTGCGATGGTGTTCCACCAACCCGTGAACAAGTATGTGTTCAACGTACGCGCCACGTACCAGCATGAGGCCGAAAAGGCGGTGGTACAGCTCCACGCCATGGGCATGTCGCGTATCGGCCTGGTGTATGCAGACGACAGCTTTGGCGCCGACGGCGTACTGGGCGCGCAAAAAGGCTTCGTAGTCGCCAAACTCCAGCCCGTGGTGTTGGAAAAATTCAACCGCGCCACACCTGACTTTGCGCCCATTGCGAGCAAGGTATTGCAGTCAAAAGCACAAGCTGTCATCATGCTGGCGTCTGGGCAGACGGTGGTCGACGGTATAGCGGCCTTTAGGGCGGTCGGTTCGGCCGCGCAGATCTTGACGTTGTCCAACAACGCGTCCAGCGGCTTTATCAAAAGTCTGGGGCAGCATGCACGCGGCGTCATAGTGACCCAGGTCTTTCCTAACGAGCGCTCACTTGCCTATTCCATGGTCAAAGATGCTCAGTACCTATTGAAGGCCCAAGGCGGCGGCGATCTCAGCCCCGCCATGTTGGAAGGCTTTTGCGCCGCCAAAGTCTTGGTTGAAGGTCTGCGCCGGGCCGGCGCCAAACCCACCCGCACTAAGTTACAAGCAGCCCTAGAAGGACTGCACAATTTTGATATCGGCGGTCTGGAAGTGAGCTATTCACCCGCGGATCACAGCGGGCTGGACTTTGCTGACCTGTCCATCGTCACTGCAGACGGAAAATTTCGGCGCTGAGCCCAGGCGAACCGGCCAGACGCCGCCCCTGCCGCAGTCAAGGACTTGGGGCAATCCGCGCGGTTCGAAAACCAACGTGGCTGACCGCCAAGTCGTCTTCCTGCCCCTGGCGTGCGCCCGCCCGGTAGCGCATGCAATAGTTGGGCGCACACAAGAACGAGCCACCTTTAATCACATGTTGCCCCATCTTGGCACTGGGCGACGGCCGGACGCTGCCCGGTCCGGGGTCTTGCGCGCTTTGGCTGACCAGCACGGCATGGTTGGGGGTGTAGGCGTCGCGTGTGAGTTCCCAGGCGTTGCCAATCATGTCAAACAGACCCAGCGCATTGGGCGCAAAGCAGCCCACGGGCGCCAGGCCGACAAAGCCATCCTGTGCTGAGTTGGCTACCGGAAACAGTCCTTGCCAGGTGTTGGCCTGGGCTGGCTGTTCGTGGTCCGGCAGCGCCTGGTTTTTCGCGCCGCGCGCCGCCCACTCCCACTGCGCCTCGGACGGCAGCATGGAGCCCTTCCAGCGGGCATAGGCTTGGGCATCTTCGATGGTGACGTTAACCACCGCAAAAGCGCCTCTGCCCGCGATCGTTGTGGCGGGCCCGCCGGGGTGGCGCCAATCCGCGCCTGGCACGTAGCGCCACCACTGCGTAGGGTTGCCCTGGCCCGAGACACTGGTCGGGCTGATGAACACCACGGCGCCGGGCAGGCGCATATCGGCGGGCAAGTCGGGGTGTGCTTTGGCATCCACCGGGCGCTCTGCCACCGTGGTGTAGGCCGTTGCTTGTACGAACGCGGAAAATTCGTCGTTGGTGACCTCGGTGCGGTCCAGCCAAAAGCCATCGACGGCGATCTGGCGTATGGGCGCCTCCTCCTGGTAGACCGTGTCGCCCAGGGCCAAAATGCCGCCGGGCACCCAAACCATGCCAGTGTGCGGCGCCCCAGCAGGCAGCGCGGGCAACGCGCAGACCATAGGCTCGTGGTGCTGGTGTTGCTCGCTGCGCTGGGCCGACCACAGTAGCCAGGCACACACGGCCACTACCAACAATGCAGCCAAGGCTAGCAGGCGGCGGGTTCGGGTGGCAACAAATGGTTTATTCATGCGGCGCATCGGTGCGGTGGCACCTGCAAAAGCTTGTCGAGAGCAAGCGGGCCTTAGTTGTTCCAGTAGGTGTATTCATCACCGGGAGCGTCCGCTTGGTCTAGCGTCTTGTCAATATTGATAGACATTTTGATAAAAGACGTCCAGCGCGACGGCGGCATGCCCGCGTGGTGGGCGGCCATGTGTGCTTTCATTTCGGCCAATTTGTGCGGCTCACTTGCGGCCAAATTGACCTTTTCGGTGGGGTCGGCGGCCAGGTTGAACAGCCAGTCTTTGGCCGGCAACTCGGCGGAAATCAGTTTCCACTGGTGATCGCGCATGGCGCGATAGGGACCGTCGCGCCAGAAGAGCGCGCGCTCAGGTTGTGTATGGGGTTGCTGACCCAGAAAGGGCAGCAGATTCACACCGTCAATAGGCCGGTCGGTCGGCATATCTCCACCCGCTGCGGCCACCACCGTGGGCATGATGTCGATGTTGCTGATAGGCGCGGGGTAGTGCGTACCCGCCGCAATGTGGCCTGGCCACTTGGCCACGTACGGCACCCGCAACCCGCCCTCAAAAAAGGTCAGCTTCCAACCCCGGTAGGGCTGGTTCACATCCGGAATGCCGATGTAGCCGGGCGCGCCGTTGTCGCTGGCAAACACCACCAACGTGTTTTGGTCCAGGCCTTCGTCTTTAAGCTTTTGCAACACGCGCCCGACGCTACGGTCCACCGAGCGCACCATGGCTGCATACACTCGCCGACGGTGGTCTCGAATTTGGGCCAACGCGTCGTAGTCTTCTTTGCTGGCCTGCAGCGGTGTGTGTACGCCCCAGTGCGCCAGGTAGAGAAAAAACGGCTGGTTTTTGTTGCGCTGGATGGCCGTGACGGCCTCATCGGTAAAGTAGTCGGTCAGGTACTTGTTGGGCTCAAACCAGTGGCCGGCGTTGTAGCTCACACCAAATCGCATGTTGGGCCAGAGGAACTTGTCGATCGGGTCAAAATCCTGCTTGGAATTGACCCCGCGTGGGTCATTTTGCGGCAGGTAAAGACCGCTTTCCATGAACAGGCTCTCGTCAAAGCCCTGGTTGTTAGGCCGCATCTCGGGCGTGCTGCCCAGGTGCCACTTACCTATATGCATGGTGTGGTAGCCGCGCGCCTTAAGCGCCTCGGCCATGGTCACTTCGGAGGCGGGCATTCCCAAGTCATTGAAGTCCTTGGCGTCTTTGGCCGCCACCTGGTCAATCAAGACCGGGTGCGCGCGCTTAGGGTCCGCATACAACTGTCCCGCCACCCGCGCCAGGGCGCCCGGCGTGGGGGTGAACTCCACGCCAAAACGCCAAGGGTAGCGCCCGGTCAAAAGCGCCGCCCGAGACACGGTGCACACGGCGCTGCCCGCGTAGCCCTGGTCAAAACGCACCCCTTCGCGGGCAATGGCGTCGATGTTGGGCGTGGGCACACCCTCGGCGGTGTGGCCGCCACCGTGGGTGGAAACGTCGCTAATGCCCAGGTCGTCGGCCAGAATAACGATGATGTTGGGCGGGCGCTGCTCCAGCGGCATGGCGGGTACTGCAGGGCCCGGCACCCAGGGCGTTTCGCGGTAGGCGTCGCGCGGGTAGCGGATATCGGTGTACCAGCCCAAAGAGTACTGCAGCACATAAATGCGGTTGGCGTAGACCATTGCCCCAAGGGCCAGTAGGGCCGCCGCAGCGAGGCCGAATTTCTTGTAGGTTCTCATGCTTGGCCTGTAGCAGCGATCAAGTCCAAGCGACCAATGCCGTGGCGACCAGCGCAAGCAGCGCCGCCACAGTAAAGCGCACCAGCACCAGGCTCACCAGCGGCTGAACCGGAAACACCACGGTCTTGTCGATCGCCGCCCACTTGTGTACGTCGATTCCCTCGTGGCCAATAGCCGAGGCGAAGTTAAAAAAATCGCGCCGACTGCGGTAACGCACCATGGCCACGTAATGCCAGTCGGGAACGCCCTCGGAGTCGATAAAACGTCCGCTGCGTTTGGCGATGAATACCGGCACACAGGCGCGCCGCAGCAAGTGCGGGATGATGGCCCGGCCGTAGCGCTTGTCGGCCTCGCGCGGATCGTCGCTGTAGGGTGAACCCAGCGGGTACAAGGCCTTGGCGCGGTAGCGCACGCAGTTGTGCATCACAAATTCTTTGCCGTCCTCGCTAGCGAGCAACTCACGCGCCTCTTGCAGCAGCAATTCTCGTTGCGTGCCCTTGAGGCTTTGGGCCAGGGCCTGCAAAAGATAGGCTTGCTCGGCGGCGTCCATGGGCTTGCCGGATCCGCCGTACCACCAAGCAAACAGGGCAAAAAACGCCAGGGCGGCCAATACAACAGCGGCGTGGTAATTCGTCATCAAACTTGGTATCAGGCTGCAGCCGGACTGCCTACGGGCACAAAATGCCGGGTGTTGTCGCGCAGCCAAGCTTGCGAGCGGCTGGCGTCATGCTGATCGGGGTGAAAGTCTTCGCGCAGGTAATCGCGCCACATGCCCACATTGCCCCGAAACATACCGTCTTTGGCCATCAGCAGCTTGGCACCACTGCGCCAGGTGCTGGGGTGAAACAGAGCGCCGTCGTGCCACAGGTTACGCACTGTTTGGCGCAGCACATCCACTATGAAAACCACACTAACGTAGCGGAACACACGCAAGCGCCAGGCGTGGCCCCCACCCATTGCCTGGTAAATGTCAAACGCGGTGCTGCGGTGCTCAGACTCTTCGGAGGCGTGCCACAGCCACATCGTTTGCAGGCGTTCTTGGGCGCCTTCCAGCGCTTCGGGGTGGCGCAGCACCCAGTCGGCAAACAGGGCCGTGAAATGCTCTGTAGCCGCCGTGGCCGCCACATGAACGCGCGGGTCCATACCAGCCTGCTTCTTGATACGGGCCGTGGCACGCTTGGCAATGGTGTTGGAAAAACCCATGCGCTCCAGGTGGCCGTTAAACAGGGCATGCACACGGCGGTGAGTGGCTTCCTGGCCCACAAAGCCCTGCACTTCTGCCGCAAACTCTGCGCGCTTTTCCTCGGGCAAGGTCTTCAGGCCAGCCCGCACCGAGTCCATAAAGAACTGCTCGCCCACCGGAAAACTCATGGACAAGGCGTTGAAAAAGGCCGAGCGAAACGCATCGTTCCCGTTCCAGCGCGCAGCAAATGGGGTGTTCAAGTCCACCAACAGCTTTCGTACAACCAAATCCGTCATCGCAGTTCCCTTTCAGTTATGCGCGGTCGCGCAGTTCGCGCCGCAAAATTTTGCCCACATTGCTCCTGGGCAATTCGTTCAAAAACTCAACGTGCCGTGGCACCTTGTACGCCGTGAGGCCTTCGCGGCAATGGCTCATCAGCATGTGTTCGGTCAGCGCCGGGGAGCGCTTGACCACAAACAATTTCACTGCCTCGCCCATAGCCTCATTGCGCTGTCCCACAGCTGCCACTTCTAGCACGCCGGGATGCGACATCACCACGTCTTCAATTTCGTTGGGGTAGACATTAAATCCCGACACCAAAATCATGTCCTTAAGCCGGTCCACAATTTTCAAAAACCCGTGCTCGTCCATCACCGCCACATCGCCAGTGCGCAAAAACCCGTCGGGCGTCATCACCGCGGCGGTCTCGCTGGGGCGCTGCCAATAGCCTTGCATCACCTGCGGCCCGCGCACGCATAGCTCGCCAGCCTGCCCGATGGGCAGTTCGTGCCCATCCGCATCCCGAATCGACACCTCGGTGGAGGGCAAAGGCAGGCCGATGCTGCCGCTGTACTCCGTCAGGTCAAATGGGTTGATCGTGACCGTGGGCGAACACTCGGTCAGGCCATAGCCTTCAATCAAAGGGGCCTTGGTGAGTTCTTGCCAGCGCTGGGCCACGGTGCGCTGCACCGCCGCTGCGCCGCCCACGGCCAGGCGCAAGGCGCTGAAGTCGACTTTGGCAAATTCCGGTTCGTTGAGCAAGCTGTTAAACAATGTGTTGACGGCGGGCAAGGACACAAACCGGTACTTTGACAGCACTTTTACAAATGCTGGAATGTTGCGGGGATCGGCCACCAGAACATTGGTACCGCCCATGCCGATAAAGCTCAGGCAGGAGCCCAGCGCAAAAATGTGGTACAGCGGAATCGCAGTGATGCTGATGAGCTCTTGGTCGCGGGTAATGAAAGGCTCGCTCCACA
>CAIYQF010000498.1 GCA_903928325.1 uncultured beta proteobacterium
CAAACAGGTACAAAAAACTTTTCAGGTCGCGCCCCCGCCCGGCGACGAGTTCGGCCACGCAGGCCGCTTGCGTGTCTTTGGCAAAGCTCACGGGCGCTGCCGTCATGCTTTGCACCTGGGCGACCAGATCGATGCGGTTCCACTGGTCCGAGGTAGCCCGCGACAAACCCAGCATTTTGTGCCACCCGCCCAAATTAAAGGGTGCGGCAACCCCCACACCGACCAGGCGCGGGGCCAAGTCGCCCATGCGGGTTTGAAATTGCGCCATGCGGGTTTCAATAACTGGCAACAAGCTGGTTGCATCCGGAAAGTCATAGGCCAGGGTTTCACGTTGGCGCACCTGCCCCGTAAAGTCCACCAACAACCAATCGGTGCTGCGACGCCCAATTTTGATTCCCAATGCAAACGCACCGTCGGGGTTGAGCGCCAGCGGCACCGAAGGCTGGCCAATGCGCCCGCGTACCGGCGCGTGGCGCAGCAGCAAACCGTCATCCTCCAGGCGCGTGGTGATCAGCCCAATGGTCTGGGCGCTCAAGCCCGTCAAGCGGGCCAACTCTGCCTTGGGAACGCTTCCTTGCAGCCGTATGGCCTGCAAGACCACACGCTCATTAAACTGGCGCATGCCCACATGGTTGGAGCCGCGCGGACGCAACAACTGTGGAGGCGCAGCGGTTTCAGGGGGGACAACAGGTGGCGCTTTTTTCATGGTCACCTATTTTCGCTGATCCCTTGATTTAGCCGGTGCCAAAAATAAACCGAAAAACTCACCCGTTCGGGGGATGCCCTTGTCTTGACCACTGCCCTACAGTTCATCCCATCGCTGTCACGCAGACAAGAACGCCAGGGGCCTCCCCGCAGCAAACCATTTTGCGGTTCCAACGAAGTCTCCTAGGAGACGTTTACAAGTCACCTTCGGGTGACTTTTTTTTGCCTCGGCTATAGCAAGTCCCATACGCGCTGGGGCGTCACATCGCGCAGGCAGCGGGTATGCCCCAGCGGGCAATCGCGGGCAAAGCAGGGCGAGCAGTCCAGCGGCGGCTGGTACAGAGGGTCGTCTTTGAGCCACACCACCTGCGCCAGGTCGCTCAGCGGCGGCGTGTGCAGCGGGCTGGACGAGCCAAACACCGCCACCTGCGGCACACGGAAAGCGGCTGCCACGTGCATCATGCCGGAGTCGTTGCTCACCACCCTGTGGGCGGCGCTGATCAGCGCCAATGCCAGGGACAAATCGATGCGCCCCGACAGGTCCACGCACCGATCCCGCTGTTGGGCTGGCACCCCACGGGCAATCTCAGCGCAGATGCTTGCGTCTTTGGCAGATCCCAAGAGCAGCACCTGTGCTCCGTGCTCGCCCAGAATTTGGCATGCCAGGGAGGCGAAATGCACCGCAGACCAACGCTTGGCCGGTCCAAATTCGGCCCCTGGCACCAGCACGTAGTAGGTGCCGCGATACAGCGCAAAAGGTGCTAGCACCGCATCCACAGCAGCCTCGGCGACAAAGAGTTGCGGCCGTTCTAGCGCAAAACCTTCCTCACCGCTGAGCGCACCATAAAACGCCACCATGGGCGGGCGCTGGGTTTTGGACGGGTTGGGCCAGCGCCGGGTCAGCAACCCGTAACGCGCCTCACCCAGGTAGCCCACGCGCTCTGGGATACCAGCCCACCAGGGAATGAGGGCGCTTTTGAACGAGTTGGGGCAGATCACCGCGCGGTCAAACTGGCCACGTAGTTGGCGTGCCATGTCCCTGCGCGCCGCCCACTGCAAGCCACCATGGGCAAAGGGGAATTCAATCACCCGCTCCACGCACGCCATAGCCCGGTACACCGGCGCCACCCACGGCAGAGCCCCCACCGTGATGCGCTCGCCACGTGGGTGCAGGCGGCGCAGCAGCGGCTCGGTCATCACCGCGTCACCAATCCACTGGGGCGCGATGACCAAGGTAGAAGTCATGGCTTACGCGCCGAGCGCAGCTCTGGAGCGTGGTAACAACTTAATGCGCTTCGAAATGCTCGCCGTCCTTGAGCTGGTAGACGGTGCCGCAATAGGGGCACTTGGCGTGGCCGGTGTGGGCCACGTCCAGGTAGACCTTGGGGTGGGTGTTCCAGGTTTTCATGTCGGCCAGGGGGCTGGGGCAAAACACGCCGCCTTGGGGGTTGAGGTCTTTGGCCAGCAGGGTGACGAGCGATTGGGACATAGCGGTTTCCTCAGCATCAATGGGGCGGCTGCGTCAGACTGGCGCGAGCCAGTGTGCGTACTTTGGGTTGCGGCCGTTGACGATGTCAAAGAAGGCTGCCTGGATTTTTTCGGTGATCGGGCCGCGGGTGCCCACGTAGTCGTCTTTGCCCAGGGCGATGCGGTCGAGTTCGCGAATCGGCGTCACTTCGGCGGCGGTGCCGGTGAAGAAGGCCTCGTCGCATATGTAGACCTCGTCGCGCGTGATGCGCTTTTGCACCAGCTCCAGCCCCAGGTCTTTGCAAATGTGCATGACGGTATTGCGTGTGATGCCGTTCAAGGCTCCAGCTGAGAGGTCGGGGGTGTAAACCACGCCGTCTTTGATGACAAACAGGTTTTCGCCCGCGCCTTCGGACACAAAACCGTTGGTGTCGAGCAGCATGGCTTCGTCGTAGCCGTCGTCGGTGGCTTCCATATTGGCCAGGATGGAGTTGGTGTAGTTGCTCACCGCCTTGGCCTGGGTCATGGTGATGTTGACGTGGTGGCGCGTGTAGCTCGAAATCTTGACGCGGATGCCGCGTTTCATGCCTTCTTCGCCCAGATAAGCGCCCCAGGGCCAGGCGGCCACCATCAGGTGGATGGTGTTGCCTTTAGGGGAAACGCCGAGCTTTTTGTCACCGATCCAGGTCAGCGGGCGCAGGTAGCAGCTCTCTAGATTGTTGTCGCGCACCACGGCTTTTTGCGCATCCATCACCTGCTCTTTGGTGAACGGGATGTTCATGCGCAGAATCTTGGCGCTGTTGAACAAGCGTTCGGTGTGCTCGGCCAAGCGAAAGATGGCGGTGCCTTGGGCGGTGTTGTAGGCGCGCACACCTTCAAAAGCGCCGCAGCCGTAGTGCAGCGTGTGGCTCAGCACGTGGATCTTGGCATCGCGCCAGTCGACCATCTGGCCGTCCATCCAGATTTTTCCGTCGCGGTCAGACATGGAGGGGGGCATGGCGGTCATTGCAGGATCCTTTGAAGAAGAGGCCGTAGGGCAAATGCCAGATTTTACGGGGCTACTCCCGTGTGCTCGGCAAATTGCCAAGCCGGGCCGTCGCGACCACGGAAAATGCCGCCGCTTTTGCGCCGCCTGCGCGGTGCAACAGGGATACAGTGGCAGACACCACCACTTTGCAAGAGCAACCTATGACCCATGCCAACCAACGCGTCCTGATTACCGCCGCCGCTTCAGGCATTGGGCTGGCCATGGCCCAGGCGTTCCTGGCGGCAGGGGCAAAGGTCTTCATTTGCGATGTCCATGGCGGCGCGCTACAGGCCGCGCTCGCTGCCCACCCAGGGCTGGCGGGCATGGTCTGCGATGTCAGCAACGAGCAGCAAGTGGCCGACTTTTTTGCCAACGGTATGGCGCACTTGGGCGGACTCGACATCCTGGTTAGCAATGCTGGCGTGGCAGGGCCGACCGCCAACGTCGAAGACATCGCCTTGGCCGAGTGGCGCAGTTGCCTGGCGGTCAACCTGGATTCAGCATTTTTGTGTGCTCGCCTGGCCGCGCCTGTGATGCGCGCGCAGGGCAGCGGCTCGATTGTGAATATGTCGTCCACCGCCGGACTGTTTGGCTTTCCCAGGCGCGCACCCTACGCCGCAGCCAAATGGGCGATTCGCGGCCTGACGCGCACCCTGGCGCAAGAGCTCGGTCCTGCAGGTGTGCGAGTCAACTGCATTTGTCCGGGCTCGGTCTCGGGCGAGCGCATGGACCGGGTGATTGCAGCCGAGGCGCACAAGACCGGACGCAGCGAGGCAGCCGTACGCCAGGACATGACCGACGCCGCGTCCCTAAAGACCTTCATCACGCCCCAAGACATTGCCAACCTGGCGCTGTTCATTACCTCCGAAGCTGGGGCGCGCATTTCCGGCCAGGAGCTGGCCGTAGACGGGCACACCGAGACGCTGTAGGGCGACCCGGTACGCGGTGCGCGGACCTTAACTAGTTTTGAATACGGTGCGCAGGTATGCGAAAAGCACACTTTGGGATTGCGCACTGGGCGTTTGCGGCGCGGCGCGCCACTGCAGGTACCAAAACCCGGTCACGGCCAGCAGCAGCCCCAGCGCCACCGACCACCAAACCCGCGCAATGCCTTCAGACAGCTGGCCTTGCTTGATGCCGGTGAC
>CAIYQF010000499.1 GCA_903928325.1 uncultured beta proteobacterium
CCGTCTCATCTACGCAACACCCCATTCCCATGACCATCCTCGTCACCGGCGGCGCCGGTTTTATCGGCAGCAACTTTGTGCTGGACTGGCTAGCTGCCTGCGGTGAGGCGGTGGTTAACCTAGACAAGCTCACCTATGCCGGCAATTTGTCCAACCTGGCCTCTTTGCAAGGCGACATGCGTCACACTTTTGTTCAAGGTGACATAGCAGACACCACCTTGGTGGCCGGTCTGCTGGCGCAGCACCAGCCCCGTGCGGTGCTCAACTTTGCCGCCGAAAGCCACGTCGACCGCTCCATCGCCAGCCCGGGCGCATTCATCCAGACCAATGTGGTGGGCACTTTCGCGCTGTTGGAGGCAGTGCGCGCCTATTGGGGTGCCAAAAGTGACGCCGACAAGGCCGCCTTTAGGTTTTTGCACGTCTCCACCGACGAGGTGTACGGATCGCTGGGCCCGGGCGAGGCGGCTTTTAGCGAAACCCACCGCTACGAGCCCAACAGCCCCTACTCGGCCTCCAAGGCCGCTAGCGACCACCTGGTGCGCGCCTACCACCACACCTACGGCATGCCGGTGCTCACCACCAACTGCAGCAACAACTACGGGCCCTTCCATTTCCCGGAGAAGCTGATTCCGCTGCTCATCGTTAACGCCC
The DNA here is from genome assembly GCA_903928325.1 of uncultured beta proteobacterium. Taxonomy (GTDB): domain Bacteria; phylum Pseudomonadota; class Gammaproteobacteria; order Burkholderiales; family Burkholderiaceae_C; genus Allorhodoferax. The sequence continues at coordinate 652 of CAIYQF010000499.1, forward strand.
AGGCCGGTAAACCATTGCCGGTATACGGAGACGGCCAGCAGATTCGCGACTGGCTGTATGTCAAAGACCACTGCAGCGCCATCCGTCGGGTATTGGAAGCCGGGCAGTTGGGCGAGGTATACAACGTGGGCGGCTGGAACGAAAAGGCCAACCTGGAGATCGTGCACACGGTGTGCAGTCTGCTCGATGAACTCACGCCACGCGCTGACGGCAAGCCGTACAAAGACCAAATCGCCTTTGTGACCGACCGCCCTGGGCACGATCGGCGCTACGCCATAGATGCGCGCAAGCTACAGCGCGACCTGGGCTGGGCGCCCGCCGAGACGTTTGAAACCGGCATTCGCAAAACCGTGCTGTGGTACCTGGAGCACCCTCAGTGGGTGCAGCAGGTGCAAAGCGGGGCCTACCGAGAATGGGTGGCGCAGCAATATGCCAAATAGGACGACCCGCCGCCGGACCCCACACCCCCACCCTCCAACTCAAAGCGCTTGCCCATGAAGATTTTGCTTTTCGGCTGCAACGGCCAAGTGGGGTGGGAATTGCAGCGCAGCCTGAGTGTCTTGGGCGATGTGATGGCCCTGGGGTCAAACGCTGCCCTCAACCCGCAAGGCGCCTGTGGCGACTTGCGTGATTTGAACGGCATTGCGACAACGGTACGTGAAGTCAAACCCGACGTCATTGTCAACGCCGCAGCGCACACCGCCGTAGACCGCGCCGAAAGCGAGCCCGAGCTGGCATTTGCCATCAACGCAAGCGCTGCGGCCGTGCTGGCCGAAGAGGCGCAGCGACTGGGCGCCTGGCTGGTGCACTATTCCACCGACTACGTATTTGACGGCAGCGGCAGCAGCGCCTGGCGCGAAGAGGATGCGTGCGCGCCCTTGAGCGTGTATGGCCAGAGCAAGCTCGCTGGCGAGCGCGCAGCGGCCCACTGTGAGCGGCATTTGGTCTTGCGAACCAGCTGGGTTTACGCCGCACGAGGCGGCAATTTCGCAAAAACCATGCTGCGCCTGGCCGGTGAGCGGGATCAACTCCAGGTCATTGATGACCAAATAGGGGCCCCCACGTCGGCGGAGTTGTTGGCAGACGTCACGGCACACGCTGTGGTATCGGCCACCGCGCGGCCTGAACTGGCTGGCCTGTACCACTGCGTGGCCAGCGGAGAAACCAGTTGGTGCGGCTATGCGCGTTATGTTCTCGCGCAAGCGCAGGCGCTGGGAGTCACACTGCGCGCCGGGCCAGACCAAGTGCATGCCATTGCCACCACAAGCTACCCCACGGCAGCCCAGCGCCCGCTGAACTCGCGGCTGGACACCCACAGACTGCGCGACGCATTTTCTATACACTTACCGCATTGGCAACGAGGCGTACGGCGCATGTTGCAAGAAACCATAGGACACAAGCCCACGTGAACGCCCTCCCCATCCCCCATCGCAAGGGCATCGTCTTGGCCGGCGGCTCGGGCACACGTTTGTACCCGGCCACACAAGTCGTGAGCAAGCAGCTGCTACCCATTTACGACAAGCCGATGATTTATTACCCCCTGAGCACCCTGCTGCTTGCGGGTATTCGAGAGATTTTGATTATTTCTACGCCGCAAGATACGCCGCGGTTTGAGCAGTTGCTGGGCGACGGCAGCCAGTGGGGTGTTCAATTTACCTACGCCGTACAAACGTCCCCCGACGGCCTGGCGCAGGCGTTTTTGATCGGAGAGGCATTTCTGGACGGGTCGCACAGCGCCCTGGTCTTGGGCGACAACATCTTTTATGGCCACGACTTTGCCAGTTTGTTGCAGTCGGCCTGCTCGCAAACGCAAGGGGCTACGGTTTTTGCCTACGCCGTTCAAGACCCGCAGCGCTACGGCG
>CAIYQF010000500.1 GCA_903928325.1 uncultured beta proteobacterium
CCATCACCCGCGTTCCGGGCTATCCCGACAAGCTCTGCCTGTACAAAATGCAGGCCAGCAAGTTCTGGCAGGTACGCTGCTGGATTGCCGGGCGCACCTACCGGCGCAGCACCAAAACCCAAAACCTGCGCCAGGCGCAAAGCTTTGCGCGCACGGTTTACGAAGAGTGGCTGGCCGAAAACTACCAGGCCGCGCCCGGCAGCACAGGCGCTGGCCAAGTCCGTGCACCCCATGCGCCCCAGGCCGCTGCCGCCATGAGCTTTGGCGCCCTGGCGGACCAGATGTTTGCCAACGAAGAGGGGCGCGTGGGCCGCGGCGAGTGGACGGTGGGCAGCCTGCAGGTGCTGCGCAACCGGCTTGATTCGTACATCTTGCCGCGCTGGGGCAGCGCCCCACCGTCAGCGGTGAGCTACCAAAGCCTGCTCGACTTCATCAACTTCATGAGCGAGCGCCACTCCACCACCACCATCAGCCAGTACCTGGTGGCCATCCGCAAGGTCTTGCGCCACGCCGTGTCCTGCGGCCACTTGGAGGCCTTGCCCGACTTCCCTAAAGTCAAGGTGCTCACCAAGTCGCGCGGGGCGTTCACGCCCACCGAATACCGCTGCATCATCCGCAAGGCGCGCAGCCTGCGCGGCGTGCGCCACCCCGACAGCGGCGCCGAAATCCGGCTCAAGTACAAAGTGCGGCTCAAAGAGCAAATCATGCCGCCCGACCTGGCGTGGGCCATTGGCTTTATGGTGCACGGCTTTATCCGCCCCAGCGACCTCAAAACCCTCAAGCACAAGCACGTCGAAATCGTGCGCGGCGACAACACCTACCTGCGCCTGACCCTGCCCGAGACCAAAAGCCACGGCAAACCCATAGTCACCCTGTTCCCGGCGGTGCGCATTTACGAGCAAATCGTCAAAAACAACGCCCGCCGCGACCTGGCCAAGCCCGACGACTACCTTTTTATGCCCCAGCTGCGCGACCGCCATTACATGCTGGCGGTGCTGAGCTTTCACCTCAACTGGGTGCTGGGCCTGACCGGACTCAAAGACGGCGCCCACGGCCAGCCGCGCAGCATGTACAGCTTTCGCCACTCGTCCATTACCTTCAGGCTGCTCTACGGCCAGGGCATTGACCTGCTAACGCTTGCGCGCAACGCGCGCACCAGCGTGGACGTGATCAACACCTACTACGCCAGCACGGTCACCGGCGAGCAAAACATCGCCTTGCTGCAAAGTCGGCGCACGCGCAAGGCCAAGTAAGGCGTGTATGTATACAGATGGCGGCGCGGCCGCCGCGCAAGCGCCCTAGGCCCAAGCGCCTTGGAGGCAGCTACACGCGCTGCGCCACCGTCGTCATCACCTTGGCCATGGCGCGCATGGCCGCTTGCACTGGCGCTGGCAGGGTGGCGGCACCGGCTGCGCGCGCGGTGTCGGAGTGGCGCAGCTCATCGTCCCGCATCTGCGCCACGATGGCGCGCGAGGCGTGGTCGCCTGCGGGCAGGGCCTGTAAGTGGCTGTCTAGGTGGGCGCCGACCTGGGTCTCTGTCTCAGCCACAAAGCCCAGGCTGATGGCGTCACCCAGCCGCCCGGCCACCAGCCCCAGCCCAAACGCCCCGGCGTACCACAGCGGGTTGAGCAGCGAGGGGTGCGACCCCAGCTCTTGCAAGCGCTGGGCCGTCCAGGCCAGGTGGTCGGTCTCTTCGGTGCAGGCGCTGGCGTAGTGCGCCCGCAAGGCGGGGTTGCTGGTGGCCAGCGCCTGCGCCGTATACAGGGCCTGCGCGCACACCTCGCCCACGTGGTTGACCCGCATCAGGCCGGCCGACTGTTGTTTTTCTGCGTCACTGAGCGCGCTGGGGCCCTCGGGCAACGTAGGGCAGGTTTGGGAGGCGCGGGGCGTGGCAAACAGGGTGCGAAGCGCGGTGTCGGCGGCGGAAAATATGCGGTCGGAGGCAGATGTCATGGGGCGAAGCTTACCGCGCAGCGGCTCTGGGTGTTTGCGGGGCGCGCCTTGGACCGTGACAGTTAGGTGTAAACCCGCGTTTGGGTGCATCAGGACCCCTATTTGTTGCATTAGGGCAACAAAAACAAGGCTTTACGGCACCTTTCGCATGCTTTTCTTTGCAAAACCGGCCCCGCTCTGGTGCAATGCAAACAGCTTCCTCAAAGGAGGTTGGTGCTGAGATTCAAATGATTGAAATCAGTGCCCTTTGTTTAACCTTGGAGAATTTTTAAATGAAAAAGACCCTTATTGCATTGGCTGCTGTGGCATCCTTCGGCGCATCTTACGCTCAAGTTGCTATCACTGGCGGCGTGGACTTCACCTTCGGCAAAACCACCGCTGCTACTGACGGCTCCGTTTCCAAAGGCTTGGCCGCAACCGATGCTTACATCGACGTGGGCGTGACTGAAGACTTGGGCGGTGGCATGAAGGCTGTTGCTTCCATGGAGTTCAACTCCGACGGCAGCTGGGGAGCCAACAACTACTCTGGCGACAAGAGTGTTGTTTTGAGTGGTGCAAGCGGTACGCTCGGCGTGTTCAACACCCGCAGCAGCAGCATTTTGAACAACATCATGTTTGCTCCTGAAGTCAGCTCTACCGACCACTGGACTGCTTCTGCGAACTCTGGCGTGATGGCTCGCGGTGGTGTTGACGCTTTGGTCGTGATGCTGCCTGCTATGTCTGGCGTGACCCTGGGTTACAAGTACGTTGAAGGCGGCGACGGCTACGGTACGCCTACCAGCGTGACCCACGTGCTGTACGGCAAGTACGCTGTTGGCGCTTTGACCAGCGTTCTGGAGTACAACATCCGTCCTTCGGACTACATCACTGGTGACGCACGCTCTCAGCGTCTGGACCTGACCGCGACCTACGATGCTGGCGTTGCCAAATTCGCAGTGGGCTATGAGTCCGGCGGCCTCAACACCCTGAACAGCACCAGCGCTGGTACCGCAGCTGGCGCCATCTTCTTGAGCGCTGTTGCTCCCGTGGGCAGCAATTCCGTTGGTTTGAACTACGGCAAGCGTGACGCAGCGTCGTTCACCGAAGTGGCTGCACAGTACAACCTGTCCAAGCTCACCTACGTGGCCGCCAGCCTGGGTTCCTTCGTGAGCCAAGCCGGTGTCAGCACCGACACCTACGGCATTCGCCTCGGCAAAAACTTCTAATTCCCGTACTGGCCTGGTGCCAGTTTGAGAATTTGAAAGTCAAAAGCCCCCCGGTGGTAACACCGGGGGGCTTTTGTTTGGTCGACGCTCAAGCGCAATGTACGTGGCGGGTAAGAACATCCGCCTGTCGCTCAGGCCTCCACCAGCTCAAACCCCGTCGTAATCTGCGCTGTCTTGCCCAGCATGATGCTGGCCGAGCAGTATTTGTCGTGGCTCATGGCGATGGCGCGCTCTACGGCACTGGGGGGAATGCCTTTGCCAGTGACGGTAAAGTGCATGTGGATTTTGGTGAACACCTTGGGGTCGGTGTCCGCGCGCTCGGACGTGAGTTGGACGCTGCAGCCCTGCACTGCGTGGCGGCCGCGTTTGAGGATGAGAACCACGTCATAGGCGGTGCAGCCGCCGGTGCCCGCCAGCACCAGCTCCATGGGCCGGGGCGCGAGGTTTTGTCCGCCGTTTTCGGGCTTGGCGGCGTCGAGCGCGCCGTCCATCAGCAACGCGTGGCCGCTGCCGGTTTCGGCCACAAAGCCCATGCCCGAACGGGTGCCACTGTTACCGGTCCAACTGACTGTGCATTCCATGTATTTGCTCCTGCAACAGGCCAGGCGACTGCCGCCATGGCGCTGCGTGCCGATTATCATGCGCCACACCGCTGACACTCTGCCATGACCACCCCTAAACCCGAACCTAAACCTGTGCCCGGCGCCGTGCGGCCCACAAAGCCAAGCAAGCGATCCGTTGTAGCCGCTTCGCCCGCACCCCGCCCCCTCGCCCTGTCCCCCGCCGACTACCTGATCAAGATCCTCAACGCCAAGGTCTACGACGTGGCGCAGGAATCCGACTTGCAGGTGGCCACCACCTTGAGCCAGCGCATCCACAACACCGTGTTGCTCAAGCGCGAGGACCAGCAGCCGGTGCGCAGTTTCAAGCTGCGTGGCGCGTACAACAAGATGGCGCATTTGAGCGCGGCGCAGCTGAAAAAAGGCGTGATTTGCGCGTCTGCGGGCAACCACGCCCAGGGCGTGGCGCTGAGCGCCCGGCGCCTGGGCGCGCGGGCGCTGATCGTCATGCCCACCACCACGCCGCAACTCAAGGTGGACGCGGTGCGCGGCTTTGGCGGCGAGGTGGTGCTGTTTGGCGACAGCTATACCGACGCCTACAACCACGCGCTCACGCTGGAGAAAAAACAGGGCCTGACCTTTGTGCACCCGTTTGACGACCCGGACGTGATTGCCGGCCAGGGCACGGTGGCGATGGAAATATTGCGCCAGCACCCTGGGCGCCTGGACGCCGTGTTTGTGGCCATTGGCGGGGGCGGCTTGGTCAGCGGGGTGGCCAATTACATCAAAGCGGTGCGCCCCGAGGTGAAGGTGATTGGCGTGCAAATGAACGATTCCGACGCGATGATGCAGTCGGTGGCCGCTAAAAAGCGCCTGACGCTGAGCGACGTGGGCCTGTTCTCGGATGGCACGGCAGTGAAACTGGTGGGCGAAG
>CAIYQF010000501.1 GCA_903928325.1 uncultured beta proteobacterium
AAACATTGTGCAAAGTGAGGCCGTATTTGAGGCAGTGAACGCCGCCTGAATTTTCTGCCACGTTGCCGCCAATGGTGCAGGCAATCTGGCTGCTGGGGTCGGGCGCGTAGTACAGACCGTAGGGCGCAGCAGCCTCGCTGATGGCCAGGTTGCGCACGCCGCATTGCACGCGCGCGGTGCGGCTGTGTGCGTCAATCTGGATGATCTTGTTGAATTTGGCCAAAGATAGCGTCACACCCAGCGCATGCGGCATGGCACCACCCGACAAACCGGTGCCCGCGCCGCGCGCCACCACCGGCACGCCCAGCGCGTGGCAACTGCGCAGCACGGCCTGCACCTGCGCCTCGGTCTCAGGCAGGGCCACAACCAAGGGGCGCTGACGGTAGGCGGTCAGCCCGTCGCACTCATAGGGCGTGGTGTCTTCGTTTTGGTACAGCAGGGCGTGCGGGGGCAGGTGCTTGGACAGTGCTTGCACGATGCTGGCCTGCAGGCTGGCGCGTTGCAGCACGTTCTCAGTTTGGGCGTTCACGGGGGCATTCATGCGGTGGACTTTACGGGAACTCGGCGCTGCGCGCGTGAAGAAACTTGCAGCCCTGCGTGAATTTGCACCGCCGTGGTGCGCAACAGTGCCTGGCGCAGCAATCCAAGGCGCAGAACGCTCAGGCCAACACTTTCTTCAGCCACTCGGCAAAGGCGGCGCATTCCCAGCGATCCATCATGCCGGTGCGCCAGCACAGGTAATGGGCGTGCGGGCTTGGCACGTTTTCTACAAAGGCCTCGCTGCTGCCCAGACGCACCAAGGAGCCGTTTTCTAGCCATGGAGCGCCCAACTTCAGGCGCACCAGCGCAATGCCCATGCCAGCGGCGGCGCCATCGCACATCAGGCCGATGTCGTTGAATTGCGAGCCGTCCACCGGCTCGGGCCAGTCCAGGTGGTGGGCTGCAAACCAGGTGCGCCAGGGCTCCAGCGGGCTGCGCAACAAGGGCATGTTGTGCAGGTCTTGCGGCTCCACAAAAGGGCCGTGCTCGCGCACAAATGCGGGCGATGCCAGCGGCGTGACGACGTCCTTCGTCAGGCAGACGTACTCCAGATCGGCGTAGCGGCCCGCGCCGAAGCGCACCGTCAGGTCGGCGTCTTCGGCCACCACATCAAGCAGCGGAATAGAAACCTGCATGGTGACGTCAATTTCGGGGTAGGCCTCGGTAAATTCACGCAAGCGAGGAATGACGATAGAGCGGGCAAAGGTGGGCGTAACCGCCAGTCGCAGCTTGCGTTTGCCCGGCGTGGCGCTGGAGCTGGGAAACTTTTGCAAGGTGGCCAGGCCCTCGCGCACATGGGCCAGGTATTCGCTGCCTTCGGTGGTGAGCGAAAAGTCCGCCAGTCCGAACAGCTTGGTGCCGATGATTTGCTCCAACTGGCGCACCCGGTGGCTCACGGCGCTGGGGGTAACGCACAGCTCCTCAGAAGCCTGGGTGACGCTGCGCAGGCGCGCCAAGGCCTCAAAAGTCAACAAACACTGAATCGGAGGAATGCGGGCGATGCTCATACGAGCGACTATAGGCCACTCTCTATAATTTCAACAGCGTCTGGCCCACTGAAATTTTGGTGCGGCGGGGCCTACTTTCCCCACTGGAGCCGCCGTGTCTGATCGTTTTTCGGTACTGTCGCAGTACCTGCTACCCAAAAAGGCGCTCACGGAGTTTGGCGGCTGGGTGGCCAGCCGCCGCTGGGGCAGCCTCACCACGCGCCTGATTGCGTGGTTTGTTCATCGCTACCAGGTCAATATGGCCGAGGCAGCCAACGCCGACCTGGCCAGCTACGCCTGCTTTAACGACTTTTTTACCCGCGCCCTGGCGCCCGGCGCCCGGGCGCTGTCGGCCAGCACCTGGGTCTGCCCGGTGGACGGGGCCATCAGCCAGTTTGGCGCCATCGCGCAGGACCAAATCTTCCAGGCCAAGGGCCACGCCTACAGCACCACGGCGCTGGTGGGTG
>CAIYQF010000502.1 GCA_903928325.1 uncultured beta proteobacterium
CTGACGTGGCCAACGCCGTCAATGCGCTGATGGGCGCAGCCTACGGCTCTTGCGGCGAGCGCTGCATGGCCATTCCGCTGGTCGTAGCGGTAGGTGACGCCACGGCGGACGCGGTGATCGAAGGCCTGAAAGTCGAAATCGCCAAAATGAAAGTCGGCCCCGGCACGGCGCCTGGCATGGACATGGGTCCGCTGGTCACCAAGCCGCACTTTGAGAAGGTCAAGGCCTATGTGGACCAAGGCGTGGCCGAGGGCGCCACGCTGGTGGTGGATGGTCGCAATGTTCTTGTCCCAGGTCACGAAGCTGGTTATTTTTTGGGTGCTTGTCTGTTTGACAATGTGTTGCCGGGAATGAAAATTTACCAAGAAGAAATTTTTGGCCCGGTACTTGGCGTGGTACGCGTCAAAACCCTGCAGGAGGCGATGGACTTGATCGATGCGCATGAATACGGCAATGGCACCTGTATCTTTACCCGCGACGGTGAGGCAGCGCGCTATTTCACCGACAACATCTTGGTCGGCATGGTGGGCGTGAATGTGCCTTTGCCGGTGCCGGTGGCCTACCACTCGTTTGGCGGCTGGAAGCGCTCGCTGTTCGGCGACTTGCACGCCTACGGCCCGGACGCGGCGCGTTTTTACACCAAACGCAAGACCATCACCCAGCGCTGGCCCTCGGCTGGGGTGCGCGAAGGCACGATGTTCAGCTTCCCGAGCAGCAAGTAAGCGACGGGCGAAAGGCGGCGCAATCCCGGGAGGGGGTGGTGCCGTTTTTTATTTATGGTGTTTTTTCCGTTTTAATCGTTAGAAAAAATATAATTAAAAAAAGCATCGAAAATATAGACACAACTGGCAAAAACGTTCAAAATGTCAACACGGTCTCCGTTTTATTGAGAGGCCGGGTAAATACATTATTCGTTCGTTGGAGCCCTTATGACTAAATCGAAAGCTGCGAATTTTTCCCAGATGTACACCAAGTACCTCAATTTGGTTCGCACCATCAAAGCCTTGCCCAGTTTCCCGGACCTCGATGCCGTTGAGGCACGCATGCTCAATACCTTTGCGGCCAACTGGCACGAAGACAAGCAAATCACGGTGCTCGAAGCCATGGTGATGCTGCCCGAAATTTCGACTACCACGGCACACCGCCGCTTGAAGATGCTGCGCAAGAAGGGCATGATTGACCTGAGCTTGGACAGCCATGACAACCGCGTGAAATACGTGGTTCCGACCAAGGCCACGCACCAGTATTTTGCGCAACTGGGGCAGTGTATGGAAAAGGCGCAGCTGGCTTAGACCCGGGCGGCCGCGAACGCCGCCACGAGCCATGCATACACCCACCATGCCCGTGGTGGGTGTTTTATTTTTGAAAGTGGCTCGTGATGTTCTTTCGGCCGGTTGCGCTGATGGTGGCGCCGACGGCGCTGGTGTATGCAGCGCTGTATGTGCTCAATGACTACCTTTTTGGCTCGCTCTGGTTTTCGCCTGGAGTGGGTTGGGTTTTTCTTCCCAACGGCTTGCGCCTGATTGCCATTTTGCTGTTTGAGGAATGGGGCGCGCTGGGGATTATTGTGGGCTCGTTGGCAATGGTCGGCGTCCAGGGCTCGGAAGCAGATTCGGGCACCGCTATTGGCGCAGCACTTATCAACGGCTTGGCGCCCTTGGCAGCGCGCCAGGTCTGCTTGGGTTTGGCCCAATTGGACGTTCACCTGCAGACCCTCACCGCCACTGGCTTGTTGCGCGTTACCCTGATTTTCTCTAGCCTGAGTGCCGCGCTGCACCAATGCTGGTTCGCGTGGCGCGGCTCATCGGAGCACTTTTTCGCGCAGTTGCTTCTTACGCTGACGGCCAACATGGTGGGCGCGATGCTGGTGCTGTACACGTTCAAGTTCGTGCTGCACTTTTCGGAACGCCTGCGCAAGGGATAATCCCTGCCACATGGCACTGATCACCCTCATAGACGCCCAACTCGCTTTTGGACACGTACCCCTGCTAGACCACGCAGGCTTTTCACTCGAAGCCGCGGAGCGCGTGGGACTGATTGGCCGCAACGGGGCTGGCAAATCCTCCATGCTCAAAATCCTCGCCGGCATGGAAAAGCCCGACGACGGTGTGCTGCAGGTACAAAGCAACACCCGCATCGCCTATGTGGCCCAGGAACCCAGCTTGGACGCGCAGTCCACGGTATTCAAGTCGGTGAGCGTCGGCTTGCAGCGCGTGCGCCACCTGATTGAAGAATATTGCCTGGGCCATGGTGACCTGGATGCCATGCAAGGCGAGATCGAGGCACTGGACGGCTGGAACTGGGAGCAGCGCGTGAACGAAACGCTGCACCGCCTGCACCTGAACCCTGAAGCGATTGTGAGCACCCTGTCCGGCGGTACCAAGAAGCGTGTGGCGCTGGCGCAGGCGCTGGTGGCGCAACCGGATGTGTTGCTGCTGGACGAGCCGACCAACCACCTGGATCTGGACAGTATTGAGTGGCTGGAGGGCCTGCTGGTGGACTTCAAGGGCTCCATCATCACCATCACCCACGACCGCTCGTTTCTGGATAACGTGGC
>CAIYQF010000503.1 GCA_903928325.1 uncultured beta proteobacterium
ATCCAACAGCGCTACAGCGAACTGATGATGTTGGCCGCCGGGCCTTTCGCCCTGCCGCTGATTCGCGAGGCCATGGAGGCTGGCTGGCAGGGCGACTCGGTGGGCCATGCCCACTGCGCGCCGCTGGCGTCAACCTATTTCAATATGCGCAAAACCACGATTTACGGCGGCAGCAACGAAGTGCAGCGCAACATCGTCTCGCAATTCGTGCTCGGCTAACCGGACCCGGCGCAGCACATTACCCCCACATCAAGGACAAGACCATGGATTTCGATTTTTCTGACGACCAGGAACAACTGCGCGACGCAGTGCGCAAATGGGTAGACAAGGGCTACAGCTTTGAGCGCCGCCGCGCTGCCGAGAAAGCCGGTGGCTTTGACCGCGCCGCCTGGGGCGAACTGGCTGACCTGGGCCTATGCGGTCTGTACATCCCAGAGGACGACGGTGGCCTGGGCATGGGCCCGGTGGAAGGCATGGTGGTAATGGAGGAGCTGGGGCGCGGCATTGTGCTCGAACCCCTGGTCCATGCGCTGATCGCCGGTGCCGTGATCACCAACTACGCCGACGCTGCCACCAAAGCGACTTGGCTGCCCCGCATCAGCAGCGGCGAAGCCGTGGTGGTGCTGGCCTACCAGGAGCCTGGCGCACGCTATGCGCTGGGCCACTGCAAAGCGGTCGCAGCGGCCACAGGCAGCGGCTACCAGCTCACGGGCCATAAAAGCGTGGTGCCGGTGGGCGACCAGGCTGATGCCTTTTTGGTTCCCGCCCAGCTTGGCGGCAAAACGGCCCTGTTCCTGGTTGAGCGCAGCGCCAGCGGCGTAGCCTGCAAGGGCTACGGCACGCAAGACGGCAGCCGCGCCGCCGAAGTGCAATTGACCACCGCGCCGGCCACCTTGGTCACTGCCGACGGGCAAACGGCGCTAGAGCACGCAGTAGACATCGGCATTGCCGCCACCTGCGCCGAAGCCGTAGGCGTGATGGACAAAGCCATGGCCATCACCGCCGAATACCTGATGACGCGCAAACAATTTGGCGCCGTCATTGGCAGCTTCCAGGCCCTGCGCCACCGCGCAGCCGACATGAAGATGCAACTCGAACTGGCGCGCTCCATGAGCTTTTACGCCAGCCTCAAGCTCAACGCCCCCACCGCCGAGCGCCGCGCTGCCATGGCCCGCGCCAAGGTCCAATTGGGCGCATCCATGCGCTTTGTGGGCCAGCAGGCGGTGCAATTGCACGGTGGCATCGGCGTGACCAACGAATACATCGTGAGCCACTACTTCAAGAAACTGACGCAGATGGAAATGAGCTTTGGCGACAGCCTGCACCACCTGGGTGAAGTGTCGGCGCGCATGGAAGACAAGGCGGGTGTATTTGCCTGATTTTTAGTAGCCAAGGTAATCCGCGCGGTGCGCGGATTACCTTGGCCTCAGCGCCGCAGGCGCGGCACCGCCCCAAGCAGCGTCTGGGTATAGGTGTGCTGCGGCTGTTCCAGCACCTGGCGGGCCGCGCCGTATTCCACCAGCTTGCCCCCTTGCATCACAGCGATGTCGTGCGCGAGGTACTCCACCACACAGAAGTTGTGGGTGATAAATAAATAGGCCACGCCCAGCTCGGTTTGCAGGTCGCTCAGCAGGTTCAGGATTTGCGCTTGCACCGATACGTCCAGGGCCGAGGTGGGTTCGTCGGCCACGATCAGCAGTGGCTCCACCGCCAGGGCGCGGGCAATGGCCAAGCGCTGGCGCTGGCCGCCTGAGAACTCGTGCGGGTAGCGCGCCAGAGCGCCTGCGGGCAAGCCCACTTTGTCCAGTAAAGCGGTAACGCGGGCGTGCCGCGCGCGGGCATCAACCTCTGGGTGCAGCGAGGCCACGCCCTCTTCCAAAATTTCATTCACGCGCATGCGCGGATTGAGCGAGGCAAATGGGTCTTGGAACACGATTTGCGCCCTGCGCCGCGCTGCGCGCAAAGCCGCGCCCTGCAAGGCGTCCAGCGGCTGGCCTTGCAGCACCGCGCTGCCCGCTATCTGCGCCTGGCCGCGCAGCAGTTGCAGCAGCGCCTTGCCCACGGTGGTTTTGCCGCTGCCCGATTCGCCCACCAGCGCCAGCGTGCGCCCCCTGTGCACCTCAAACGACACGCCGTCCACCGCCTTGACAAAGCCCACGGTGCGTTGCAGCAAGCCCTTGCGGATGGGAAACCACACTTTGTAGTCGCGCACCGCCAGCAAGGGCGCGTCGGTGTTTGGCGTTGGCGCCTTGTCTTGGGGCGCGCTCGACAACACGGGTGCCACATTGCGACTGGCCTGGTCCCGGCCCAAAGTACCCTCGTAAATAAAGCAGCGCACTTGGTGGCCGGGTGCGTGTTCGCGCATCTGCGGCGGGGCGCTGCGGCACAGGTCGGCGGCGTCCTGGCAGCGCTCGGCAAAGCGGCAGCCGGCAAAGGCCTGGCTCAGCGCGGGCACCACGCCGGGGATGGACGCCAGGCGCTGGCCGCGCTTGCTGGCGTCGGGCAAGGCGTCTAGCAAATTGGTGGCGTAAGGGTGCAGTGGGCGGGCGAAGAAGTCGGCGGCGCTGGCCACTTCCACCACCTGGCCGGCGTACATCAGCGCCACGCGGTGCGCCATTTGCGAAACAATGGCCAGGTCGTGCGTGATGAGCAGTAGCGCCATGGCTTGGCTGCGTTGCAGGTCTTGTAAGAGCGCGAGTATTTGCGCCTGGATGGTCACGTCCAGCGCCGTGGTGGGCTCGTCGGCCACCAGCACATCGGGCTCGGCGGCCAGCGCGATGGCGATCATCACCCGCTGCTTTTGCCCACCCGAGAGTTGGAAGGGATAACCCTCGGCCCGGCGCTCGGGCGCGTCCAGCCCGACGCGGCGCAGCCAATCCACCGCTTTAGCGGCGCTGGCCGTGCCGCGAAGTGCAGTGTGGCGCTCGATCACTTCCCGGATTTGCCGCCCCACCGTCATCACCGGGTTCAGGCTGGTGGCGGGTTCCTGAAAAATCATGCTGATCTTGCGGCCCCGGAATTCGCGCATGCGCGACTCGGGCAGCGCCAGCACATCCGTGCCGTCCAGGTCCACCTGTCCGCCGGTGACGCGGCCGTTGTCGGGCAACAGGCGCAGCAGAGACAGCGCCGTCATCGACTTGCCGCAGCCCGACTCGCCCACCAGGGCAAAAGTTTCACCCCTAGCAATGGTCAGCGACAAGGCGTCCACCGCGCGCACCAGGGCGCTGTCGGTCTCCAGGTCGGTGGTGAGATTGCGAATGTCCATCATGGCGCAGCCCCGTTTGCAGCTGGAGCCTTGGGCGCCTTGAGCGGTCGCACCCGGAACGCCCGGGCGCGCGGATCAAAGGCCTCGCGCACCGCGCTGGCAAACAACGTCATCGACAGCACCAACGCCACCATAAAGCCAAAGGCAGTGGTCAGCGTCCACCAGATCACCGGGTCGCGTGACATTTCGTTGCGTGCGCCGTTGATCATCACGCCAAAGCTGTTGGTGTTGGGGTCCACACCCACGCCCACATAAGACAACACCGCCTCGTACAGCACCAGCCCCGAGAAATCGAGCACCGCGACGATGACGATCACATGCGTCAGATTGGGCAAGATGTGGCGGCGCATGATGCCAAAGTCAGACACGCCAAAGGCGCGCGCCGCCTGTACATAGTCCAATTCGCCCAGCTTGAGGGTTTCGGCGCGCAGCAGCCGCGCAAGGCTGGCCCAGCCGGTAATGCCCAATATGGCCGCCAGCAAAAACAAGCGCACGTCGCCGCGCTCCAGCCCGGTCTCAAACATCTGCGGGTTTTTGTCGATGAACACCTGGATCATCAGCACAAAGGCCGAGATCAGCAGCACCGAGGGAATGGACGACAGCACGGTGTAAAAGTACTGAATGGCGTCGTCCACCCAGCCCTTGAAGTAGCCCGCCAAGATGCCAAACACCACCGCCAGCGGAATGGTCGACAGCGTGGCCAGTGAGCCAATGACCACCGCCGTGCGGATGGATTTGAGGGCCAAGAACAGCACGTCGTTACCAGTCTGATCGGTGCCCATCACGTGGTAATGCGGCCACAGCGCCGCCACCCAGCCCACCAGCAGCGCCAACACCAGCAGCGTGCCCCCTACTGCGCGTACGGGAAAGGCCACCTCACCCCGCCACAGTGTGGGCAAAACCGCCGAGAAACCGACCCGCCAGACGCGCGCCTGCCGCACCACCAGCAGCGTGCCCGCCAGCAGCGCCACCAGCGCCCCACCGGCCAGGCCCTGCAGGCTGCGCTGCGCCACATCGGCGCCCCATTGGCTCTCCGGCGCCGTCAAGTGCTTGCCGCCAAACTGCAGGCGCGGAAAGTCGCGCACCGACACGCCGTTTTGCAACATGCTTTCTTTCGAAAACTGGTGCGTGGCCAGCGGCACCGAATAGGTCTTCTCGCGCTCCTGGCGCGGGCCGGTCAAGAGCAGGTCGAGCAAAGACAAGGTGCGCGTGGAATAAGCGGCCACCGGGGCGGCGGGAGTCGCAGCGCCGCTGGCGGCTGCGGCGGGCGCAGCGGCAGACGCAGAGGCTGCGGGCGGCAAAAGTGGACGAAAGTGAATGGAATCCACCAGCGCCACCAGCACAAACAGGGCCAGCACCACACCCGCCGACATGGCCGCCGCGTCCTTGGCAACATATCGCCAGGTCTGGCGCAGCAGCGGCGTGCGCAGCGCGTGGCGCAGATACAGGGCCAGCACCAGCAGCTGGGCGCACAGCGCCAGGTCGGTGGGTAGAAATACGAATTTAGGCATGGTGCGGGTGCGGGGAATCTAGGCCAAACGGACCCGCGGATCCGCCAGCGTATAAGAAATATCGGTCAACACCAGCCC
>CAIYQF010000504.1 GCA_903928325.1 uncultured beta proteobacterium
GTATGTGGCGGTCACCACCGACGACGTGCTCAAGCGCGCCATCACTTCGCCCAACAGTTTTGATCTGCTGGACTCCGAATACTTCCAATTGCGCAACCTGGTGCCTACCGGTAACCTGAAAGGTATCGACACAAAACGCATCAAGAATGCCGACAAAATTACCTCGGTGTTCACCACCGGCAAGGTGGCAGGCAAGACCATTGGCGACCAAGGCACTGCTCCTAAGAAAGTGATCTTCCTGGAAGGCGAAAAATCCAAGACTTTTGCATCCAGCCCCACCCAGTACATGTCATTGATCCCCACGACCTACAACGCAGACACCCTGGGCATCCGTCCTGACCTGATCAAGCGTCCCATCAACTCCTGGGCCGAGTTGCTGAACCCCGAGTTCAAAGGCAAAGCATCGATTTTGAACATTCCATCGATCGGCATCATGGACGCTGCCATGGTGGTCGAAGCCATGGGCATCTACAAGTACCCCGACAAGGGCAATATGACCAAGAAGGAAATTGACCTGACCATCAAGACCCTGATTGAAGCCAAAAAAGCCGGACAGTTCCGCAGCCTATGGAAAGACTTTAACGAGTCGGTCAACCTGATGGCGTCTGGTGAGGTGGTGATCCAGTCCATGTGGAGCCCCGCAGTGACTGCCGTGCGCACCAAAGGCATCGCTTGCACCTTCCAACCGCTTAAAGAGGGTTATCGCTCGTGGGCGTCCGGCTTCGGCATGCCTTCCACCCTGACCGGAAAAAAGCTCGATGGTGCGTACGAGTTCATTAACTGGTTCCTCGATGGCTGGGCTGGCGCCTACCTGAACCGCCAGGGTTACTACAGCGCCGTACTGGAAACCGCAAAGTCCAAAATGGACGCCTACGAGTGGGCCTACTGGATGGAAGGCAAGCCTGCCACGCAAGACATCAAGAGCCCCCATGGCGACCTGCTGGCCAAGGCCGGCGAGACGCGTGACGGCGGCAGCTACGAGCAGCGCATGGGTGCAGTGGCATGCTGGAATGCACTGATGGACGAAAATGTCTACATGGTGCAAAAGTGGAACGAGTTTGTCGCCGCGTAAGCGCCAAACACGGAGCCATGACCAGGACTACCCGGTGATTTTCTTATGAGCCTTGCTGCCTCACCGTCACCCGGTGGTTCAAGTTTGCCACGAGGCCGCAGTGTTGCGGCTTGGTGGCAGGCATTGCCTTTGACGCTGGTTTTTTTCTTGTTTTTTCTCGTGCCTTTGGTGTTGGTGTTGATGGTGAGTTTTTGGGACTACAACCAGTATGAGCTTATCCCTGCGTTCACCGTCAAGAGTTACATCGCAATTTTTGATAGTTGCTCCAACGGCGACGAACTGTGCACCACATACAAGACCTATCTTTCTACGCTCAAGTTCAGCGGTCTGGTATGGGTCATTACACTGTTAGTGGGTTTTGCAGTGTCCTATTTTTTGGCCTTTTGCGTGCGCTCCAGCGGTGCGCAAACGCTGTTGTTTGTTGTTTGCACGATTCCTTTTTGGACATCCAACGTGATTCGCATGGTCTCTTGGGTGCCGCTGCTGGGGCGCAACGGGCTGGTGAACCAGGCGCTAACGGGCGTGGGCCTGGTGCAGCAACCGGTCGAATGGATGCTGTTCTCTGACTTCTCCGTGGTGTTGGCCTTTGTGCACCTCTACACCATGTTCATGATCGTTCCCATCTTTAACTCGATGATGCGCATTGACCGCAGCTTGATCGAGGCCGCCAGTGACGCCGGTGCCAGCGCCTGGCAAACGCTGTGGAACGTGATCATTCCTTTGTGCCGCACCGGCGTCATCATTGGCTCCATCTTTGTGATCACGATTGTCATGGGTGACTTCGTCACCATCGGCGTGATGGGTGGACAGCAAATTGCGTCGGTGGGCAAGATCATTCAGGTGCAGGCGTCCTACCTGCAGTTTCCTCTGGCAGCGGCCAATGCCATCATTTTGCTGGCCATTGTGCTGATGATCATCTGGGCGCTCACCAGTCTGGTGGACATCCGAAAGGAGCTCTAAGGTGAAGGCCGAAAAACGACCCGCTGGATACTGGCCTTTGGCCCTGTTTTTTGCCGCCTTTGTGCTGTTTTTGTACGGCCCCATGCTGGTCATTGTGGTGCTGAGCTTTCAAGGGCCTGAGGGCGGCCTCACCTTCCCGCTGCGCGGCCTCTCCTTGCATTGGTTTTACAAACTCGCTGAAGGCTTGGGCGTCGTGGACATTGGCGCAGCGCTTCAGCGCTCGCTAGGCCTGGGGCTACTGGTGATGGCGATTACGGTGGTTTTTTCGGTGCTCGCGGGCCTGGCGTTTCGCAAAAAACTGCGCGGCGGCAATCTTTTGTTTTTTGTGGTCGTGGCCAGCCTGATCATGCCATCCATCATCGTGTCCTTGGGCATTGGATTGGAATTCCGCTTACTCGATACCGCGCTCAAGGCGCTCTTCGTCGCCGGGGGCATGGAAGACGCTTCAGCCAACTTTGGCACTTCGCTGGGCCTGTTTACCTCAGCCTTGGGCGCACACCTGACTTGGACGCTGCCCTTCGGACTGCTGATTATGTTTGCCATCTTCAACCGCTTTAACCCGGCCTATGAAGAGGCTGCGCGTGACCTGGGGGCCACGCCCTGGCAGGGCTTTCGCCATGTGGTGCTGCCTTTGATTGCGCCTTCGGTGGTCGGCATTGGCATGTTTGGCTTCACCCTGAGCTGGGACGAAATCGCCCGCACCTCGCAGGCTATTGGCGACGTCAACACCTTGCCGCTGGAGCTCCAAGGCCTAACCAGCACGGTCACCACACCCTCGATTTACGCCTTGGGTACCGTGACCATGGTGGTATCTTTTCTGGTGATGGGCTTGACCGTAGGGTTGGCCAAGTTGCTGGAGCGTCGTCAGCGGGCTAGGCAATGACCTTGGCTGATGTCGGCGCTTGGACCGAAGAGGGAATTTACCAGCGCATGGTGCAGACCATTCGCAACCACCAACTCCAACCCGGAACCAAGCTCGTAGAGGACCGCCTGGCCAGTGCATTTGGCGTTTCGCGCACCCGCATTCGTCCGGTACTGGCGCGCCTGGCAACGGAGCAAGTCGTCACCCTCACGCCCAACCGCGGCGCTACGGTGGCCCGACCTACCGAGCAGGAGTCGCGTGAAGTGTTTGAAGTGCGCCACTTGATTGAGCCGACGTTGGTGGCTGCCTTCATGGAGCGCGCCAGCACGGCCCAATTGCACACGCTGGACCACTGCATAGTGAAAGAAGAGGCCGCCCGATCCAAGGGTGATCAACACCTGGCGATTCGACTGGCCGGAGAGTTTCACCTGCACATCGCCCAGGTGGCACGGCACCAGATATTGGGCCGTATTCTGGGCGAACTGGTTTCGCGTACCTCCTTGATTTTGATGAGCTACGGTCAGCACAGTGCGGCCGCGACGCCTGCGGCCGCCAGGTGTGGCTGCCGTGACCACCGCGCTTTGCTGGACGCCATGCGCTTGGGCGATCGGCCCGTGGCCATGCGCCTGATGCAAGAGCACCTCAGTGACGTAGAGGCCCAGCTGCGCTTTACCTTGCCCCCGAGCGACACGCCGGACTTCATGGCCTTGTTCCATACCCCGCATGCGCCGTCTGCTGCTAATTAACCCCAATACCTCGGCAGGGGTGAGTGACTTGTTGCTTTTGCATGCACAGGCGGCTGCCGGGCCACAGGTGCCGGTGGACGTGGTGACAGCGCGCTTTGGCGCACCCTATATCGCCTGCGAAGCCAGCTTTGCGGTGGCCGGCCATGCGGTGCTCGATGCTTGGGCTGCCGCCCAGGCCCAGGCGCAGTCGGCGGGGCAGGCGCCCTACGGTGCAGTGCTCATCGCCTGCTTTGGCGACCCTGGCCTCTTGGCGCTGCGCCAGATCTGCCCGGTGCCGGTGACTGGTTTGGCCGAAGCCGCGTTTTTGCAGGCATCGCGCCACGGCCGCTTTGCGGTAGTTACCGGCGGCGCGGCATGGAAGCCGATGCTGGAGCGCTTGGCGCACAGCTTGGGCTATGGCCAAGGGCAACTCGCCGGCGTGTACACGGTGGTGCAAACCGGGGCCGAACTGGCACGCAATCCCGAGGCCGCCCAAGCGATCTTGACCCAATCGTGCAACGACGCTGCGGCGTCCACCAGCGCCGCAGCGGTGATTTTGGGCGGCGCCGGTTTGGCAGGCATGGCCCAGACGCTGCAATCTGGCGTGGCTGTGCCGGTGATTGACAGTGTGATTGCCGGCGTGCAGCACGCGCTCTCACTGTGCGGCAGCACGGTAGTACCGCCCCCGCCCCTGGGCTTTGCCTGGAGCCAGGTCTCCCCCGAACTCGCCGCCACCGGCACCGCGACGTAGCAAAGGCCCCTGACATGAGCAGCCCCACCGCCACCCTGATTCGCAACGGCCGCGTTATCACCGCCAGCGACGACTACGTGGCCGACGTGTTGCTGCAAAACGGCGTGGTCCACACCATCGGCCAGCACATTGAGGTCGGCCCCGATGTGCGGGTCATCGACGCCACTGGCCTGTATGTGCTGCCCGGCGGCGTGGACACCCATGTGCACCTGGAAAACGTGATTGGCCCCTCGGTCACGTGCGACACCTTTGCCAGTGGCACCAAGGCCGCCGCCTTTGGTGGCACGACCACCGTGGTGGACTTTGCGCTACAAACCGCCACCGATTCGCCCTTGCAGGCCATTGCCCGCGCCCAGCGCAGTGCCGAGTCGCAAGTGGCGGTGGACTACAGCCTGCATGTGATCGTGACCCGGGTAGACGCCCAGGTGCTGCACGATGTGCGCCACGCCATGCACCACGAGGGCGTGACCAGCTTCAAGATGTTCATGGCCTACCCCGGCGTCATGATGGCCGACGACGCGTCCATCTTTCGCATGCTGCGCCAAGTGGGCGCCGACGGCGGCATGGTGGCCCTGCACGCGGAAAACGGCACGGTGATCGACCTACTGATCCAGGAAGCTTTAGAGGCCGGCCACACATCCCCGCGCTACCACGCGCTCACCCGCCCGGCCATCATGGAGGGCGAGGCCACGCACCGGGGCATTCGCCTGGCGGAGCTGGCGCAGGCGCCGATTTACTTTGTGCATGTGTCGAGCAACGAGGCGCTCAAGCACATCGTCACTGCGCGCGCCGAGGGTATTCCGGTGTTTGCCGAAACCTGCCCGCATTACCTGTTGTTTGATGATTCGGTCTACCACGGCGACGACCTGGAAATCGCCAAGTACGTGATGACGCCGCCGCTGCGCACCAGCAGGGACCAAAAGCACCTCTGGCGCGCGCTGCGCTACGACGATTTGCAGGTGATTGCCACCGACCACTGCCCGTTTTGCATGAAAGAGGGCCACCTGGGCTACCGCATGCAAAAAATGCGCGGCAAAGATGATTTCTCGCAAATCCCCAATGGTGCGCCGGGGATAGAAACGCGCATGGTCAGTTTGTTCGACATTGGCGTGATGCAAGGCAAGCTCTCGCTCAACCGCTTTGTGGAGCTCACCTCTACCGCGCCGGCCAAGCTGTTTGGCCTGTTTCCGAAAAAAGGCACGATTGCCGTGGGCAGCGATGCGGATGTGGTCTTGTTTGACCCGGCGGCCACCCAGACCATCCACGCCCACCACTTGCACGGCAACTGCGACTACACCTTGCTCGAAGGCCGTACCTTGCGCGGTCGGGTCGAAAAAGTGTTCTTGCGTGGCCAGCTGATCGTGGACGGTGCGCAGTGGCTTGGGCGCTCGGGCATGGGCAGATTCGTTCCGCGCGGTCAGGTACGGGCGTTTTGATGCCAGCGAACCACAATGCGCCGCCGCGCGTCCTCGTGCCTGAGCCTTTGACTCCTAAGGCCTTTGCGCCCTTTGGCGATGTGATCCAGGCCAAGGGAGCCTTGCCAAGCGTGACCATCAATGGCGGTTACGCGCAGCGCTTCAACGACTTGGCCGCGGTTGACGTGGCGCGCGGCGGCGGGCGTGCGAATATCAGTATTTTCCGCGCCAAGCCTCGGATGTTTCCCTTGCAACTGCACAGTTTGGAGCGGCATCCGCTGGGGAGTCAGGCATTCTTTTCTCTGTCGCAGCAGCCCTTTTTGGTGGTCGTTGCGCCGGTGGGTGATGTTCCCGAGACCCTGCTGGTGCGTTGTTTTTTAGCCGGTCCAGGGCAGGGAGTGAACTACCATGCGGGCACTTGGCATCACGCCCTGATTGCGCTAGAGAGCCCCGGCGATTTTCTGGTGGTGGACCGGGCTGCGGAAGGTGCAACAGACAATTGTGACGAATGTGAGCTCGGCAGTAAAATATCACTGCATTGGTAACCGAGGGTTTAACCATGAAAATGCGAGCAATAAGTGCCGTACTGCTATGCGCTGGCACGATGACCACGGGTATTTATGCGCAGTCTGCTCCAGATGGCATCGACGTGGTGGCTACCGCCAGCAGCAAAAAGGGCAGCGCCGCCGCAAAAGCGGTGCGATCACCACCGGTGGCATGCGTGGTGGGTGAGTTTCGCGCAATAGGCCTGACCGTGCACAACCCCAGTGAACGCCACCAGGCGGCCTTGGCGTGGCTCAAAACCTACGGCAACGCCTGCAGCGCGGCCGATCTGGCGTTTTTGGATTCGAACAAAGCCCAATGGATGGGCAGCGCAGACTCGGTGTACCTCATGGATGCAATCGACGGTTTGCAGGCCAGCAAGGTCAAGTCCGAAAGCCGCAAGGTGCCTGCAACTCCTGCAGCGACTGCAGGAACAGACGTTTCTTCTGCAAAAACGCCTTAATAAGCCGCCGAGCAGTCTGTGCCGGTGGGGTCGTAATCAGGCGGTGGGCTTGGGTGCGGCGCAATCTCCGCACACAAACATATTTTTGCCGGCCAATTTGCGGTAAACGCCCAGAGCGCGCGGTTTGTGTATGCCGCAGCGGGCGCAACTCATGGTGCTGTTATTGCCCGTCTGGCCGAAGGGGGAGCCTGAGACCCGTGCTTTGTAGCGCAAGCCGTCGCTGCTAATGGTGTTGGAATCATCGCTCATACCCCGATTGTGCCGCGTTTTTGATTCGCACCAGGCCGTAGCCACTGCGGGCCCATCGTGCCGCACCCTATACTTGCGCGATCACTGTGAAGGAGCCAACGATGGGTGAATTCTCTGTTTTTCATTGGTTGGGTTTCGTGGTCTTGGTTAGCCCCGTCGTGGTGGGCGTACTCTTGCTGGGTTTGCAACAGCCCGTGCGTATCATCCACACCGAATCGGGACTGGTAAAAACCGGCCACATTGGCTACAGCTGGACGTATTTGGTGTTTGGCTGGTTTGTACCGGTGGTGCGGGGTGAGTTGGGTGTGGGCGTGCTCCACCTGGTCATTACCCTGGTATCTTTTGGCCTGTCGCAGCTTATTTTCCCGTTTTTGTACAACCGCCAGTACATGAACCGGATGCTCACCTCAGGCTGGCGCTTGGACCCTACGGATGGCAACTACGAGCGCGCGAAAACCGCGCTTTATATTCGCCGCGATATCGCGCATGGATAGTCCGTCCGCGCGGGGAATTGCCTACCTGTGTTTGGGTGTACTCGTTTTTTCACTGCAAGACGCCATCATCAAGCAAGTTAGCGGTGGCTACGCGCTCACCCAGGTGGTGTTTATCCGCTCCTGTGTGGCCGGCCCGATTTTGTTTGCGCTGGTGCTGCGGGAGGCGGGTTGGCGCGCCATATTTGCTTCTAATTTGGCCGTTTTGAGTGTGCGCGCCACCATCATGCTGGGTGCGTATACGGCGTATTACATGGCGTTTCCGGCGCTGCCGCTGGCTGATGCTGTGGCGCTGTATTTCACGGTTCCCTTGTTTGTTACGGCCTTAGCGGGCCCCCTGCTGGGTGAGCATGCAGGGTGGCGCGTCTGGACTGCTGTGGTGCTGGGTTTTGCCGGAGTGATGGTGATGCTGCAGCCAGGCAGCGGCCTGTTCGAACCGGCGGCCTTGTTGTCGCTGCTGGCCGCATCGCTTTATGGCATGGCCATGCTCATGGCGCGCAAGTTTGGCAGCACCTTGTCGGCGGCGGTCATGGCTTTTTACCAAAATACATTTTTCTTGCTCGGGTCGGGCCTGGCGGCCTTGGCATTGAGCCATTGGGGCGTGGTGCATGCCAGCCACCCGAGCCTGTCGTTTTTGGTGCGGCCCTGGGTCATGCCGACCTTGTCCGATGGTCTCTTGATTGCTGTCTGCGGTGTCGTGGCCGCCACGGGCATGATGTTGTTAACCAACGCCTACCGTGTGGCGCGGGCCAGCACGGTCACGCCGTTTGAATACACCGGTATTTTGTGGGCGCCCTTGTGGGGCTTTTTGTTCTTTGATGAGACGCCGCGTGCGACGACGGTGGCAGGCGCGCTGGTGATCGTGGTGGCGGGCCTGCTCGCTTTGCGCTTGGCAAAAGACCGGCTATGACAGTGGGCGACGGCCGTGCAGGGATTTGTACCGTTACGGGAAATGGAGGCCCTATGATGGCGGCCAGCGTCCAACGCTGCCCCCCGGTAGGGATGCGGCAGCGTTGGACAGACCCCTTCATGGCACAAAGGATTGGCGGTGGCACATATCAAGGCGGGTTTTTCGGTAGACAACGAAAAACTCAAACGTTTGGGGGTGGTGGACCCACGCTCCAAAAACAGCTTGGCGCTTTTCAAGTCGGGCGCGCTGACCAGTGACGAGCGGCTTTACCTGAGCCTGTGGGGGTCGCCCTTGCTCAAAACGGTTTCGATGGAAGCAAAACGTAAAATCGTTACTGCTGGATCGCCGATCGACGAAGCCTATTTCATTATCAGCGGCAGCTTATTGGCGGCTGCGGGTGCGGATATTTACCGCTTGGGGCCGGGTAGTGTGGTAGGTCTGGCCGAAGGAATCATAAACAAGCCCAGCTCCGTCAGCGTGGTGACGGTGTCCACAGTGCAGGCCCACATCATTCCGTTTCATAAGATCGACAGCATCATTGCTTTGCTGCCCTTGGAGGTAAAAAGCATTTTGCTCACTATCATCAAAAGAACCCTGGCCTTGCCCTGACGGCTTGCACGGAGCGCCCAGTGAAAGAATTTGACATTCAAGCCTTTAACGAAGGCGAAATGATTTTCGAAATCGGTGACGTGGCGAGCCACTTGTTTTTCATCCAATCGGGTGCGGTGGAGTTGATCAACGCCCAAGGCCTGGTGTTCGGTGAAGTTCCCAAGGGGCAATCGTTTGGTGAGGCGGCGATTTTGGCTGGCGGCATTCGCAGCGCGTCCATACGCGCCAAGGGCCCGGTGGTTTGTACCCGGATAGCTGCCGACATTGCTGCGCAGCTGCTCAACGCGCATTCCCCTTTGCTGGTGACGATATTGGAGGCACTGCTTTTGCAACAAAGCATGCAAAACAGCTTGCGCCACCCGCAGGATGTTCGGGTGCTTGATGCCCCCTGAAGTCGCCTACCTGCGCCTTGCGCAGAACGATTGGCACGCTTGCTTGGAAGATTCCTTGGTCTGGGTTCGGTCCTCTTGGCATGGCGACTGGGTCGGATTACCGCATCTGCTTGCCCGCTGTGCGGATTTTTTGGGTCTGCAGGCGCTGCCTGTGCGCCCAACCAGCCAGGTTTTGTTGGCCGCAGCGATTGAAGTTGCAAGCCGCGTGGAGCAACATGTCGCATGTGGAGCCGCAGAGCCGTCCTACCACAACCGCCTGCATTTTGCGGATTCCCTGACCGCCATCACCGTCCAAATTGCCATCGAGTCGGCGCTAGGGGGATTAGACGATCCAGACTGGAGGGCCGCACTGTTGCTGCTTGCCGTGGCGCACGATTACCAGCATCCGGGCAAGGTCAATACCTACCCCTGCGAGTTGGAGCGCTTGACCGTGGAGGCCCTCCATCCCTTGCTGCGCAGCCAACAGGTGCCGCCGCAGTGGATGGAGCGAATTGAAACGATCGTCTTGCGAACGGACTTTGCGCTGGTGCCAGAAAACCACCAGCGCGTGCGGGGCGTGCCTTTTTCCTGGTGTACCGACTGGGCGACTGTTTTATTAAATGAGGCCGATACCCTAGCCAGTTCAACCGAAGGTTTCGGCCCGTCGCTTGGCGCAGCGCTGGCTGCCGAATGGCAAGCCATTGCATTGCCCGCCTGCGCCGTGGTGGCCAGTGCGCAGGGTCGGCGCGATTTTTTACAACGCATCCGCTTCTCCAGCCGCAGCGCCGGGGTATTGGGTGCCCCGCAGTGGGTGCAGCGCCAGCTCAAGGCCTAGCCCGATGAAGGACCGACGTTGGGTGGCAAGGGTGCGGTTGTTCCCCTCGTTTAGAGCATGCGGTCTTTGGCCAAAAAATAAGTGCGCGCGTAGGCCACCAACTGGCCATCGGTGGGGTGGTCCACCGTTTCCACGCCGACCACCCGGTCGGCTGTTTTGGGGTCGTGGGCGTGGATGTGTTTGAGCAGAGCAAGCTTGGCCTGGGCGGGACCGACGATGAGAATTTCTTGTGCGCCCTGCAAGGCCTCTACAACGGCGTGGTAGTAATCCTTGTCTTCGGGCGCGCGTCCGCTGCCCAGGGTTCCCTTGCGGCTGTGCAGCTTGCGGTGGGGAAGCGTGGGGTGGATGACGGACTTTTCCACATCGTCCGGACTGATGTGCATGACATGGGCTTCGGTGTGGTCGATCCAGACCAGAGCGTGGTAATGGGACAAAGCGGGCTCCTAAATAAGCGGTATGGTTGAGAACAGCGTTCATCATGCGCCCGTATGGGGCTGCTCCGGGGCTTGCTTTGCGCGCGAAAGGACTTCATTGGCCTTGTTCTGATGCAGGTCAATGGGTTCGCGCTGGGGCTTGGACTGGTCAATCGGTCTGGAGTTGATGCGGGTCAAATCCCGCACGTCGATGCGCACCTAGACTTGCGCCATGAGTTCAACCTTGCCGTACGTGGCCCGGCTGGTTTGCCTTTGGGGCGCCTGCGCTTTTCTTGATCCGACCTACGCTGCGGGAGTCGGTCTGTGCGCCAGCGGCAAGCAACAATCGCCCATCGACATCGTCGGCGCGGTACGCCAAAACCTCCGTCCTTTGCAGTTTGCTTACCGCTCAGAGACCTTGAAACTCGCCAATGATGGGCACACGGTGCGGGTCCGGTTTGGGGTGGGATCGGAATTGCGCATCGCCAACACTGTGTACCGGCTGCAGCAGTTTCACTTTCACACACCAGGGGGCGACCGCATCGGGGGCGAAGAGTTTCCTATGGTGGCCCATTTGCTGCACAAAAGCGCATCTGGCCAATTGCTGGCGCTGGCGGTGCTGTTTCGTTTGGGCGCCG
This sequence comes from uncultured beta proteobacterium, assembly GCA_903928325.1. Taxonomy (GTDB): domain Bacteria; phylum Pseudomonadota; class Gammaproteobacteria; order Burkholderiales; family Burkholderiaceae_C; genus Allorhodoferax. The sequence goes on from CAIYQF010000504.1 coordinate 11,308, forward strand.
AGAACCCAACGCTCACCCGCCTGTTGCCCCGAGTGCCCAGCAGTGTGGACGGCGACCATGTGTACCCCGACGTAAGCGTCGATGCCACCGCCCTGTTGCCGACCACCCACGCTTACTACCGCTACCTGGGGTCCTTGACGGCACCCCCATGCACCGAAGGCGTGCAATGGATTGTGATGAAAGCCACCACCACGCTGTCCGCCGCCCAACTGGCCCAGTACAAAACCCGGTTTGCCGACAACGCCCGCTCCGTGCAAGCCCTTAACCAACGCACGGTTTCCGAAAGTCCTTAGCGCCGTTTATTCGGTGAATGCCTCAATTATGAAAACCTTTTCTTGGTGTCTCTCCTTGCTGCGGCCTTGGCTGCTGGGTGCTTGTGTCGGTATGGGTCTTGGCGTAGTCGGTCCGCTGGGGGCACAAACCACGCCAAAACCGCCCAAGGCTGTCAAAGCGGCTGGCGATGGCGGGGTCGAGGTGGTGGTGACGCCGGAGATGACCGGCGCGGGCCAAGCCTCCAGCGGTGAGCCGCTGCCGCCCATTCCACCCGTCACCGGTGACCGCACGCACCCTGTGGCGTCCTGGGGCAAGCCTTTGCCCTATCCCATTTTGGTGGCGGACCGCCGCAACAACCGGCTGATCGAAATAGCCCCCAACAAGAAAATA
>CAIYQF010000505.1 GCA_903928325.1 uncultured beta proteobacterium
GGCACGTAGCCAGCCCAGTCAGGCGGCAGCTTTTTGCGAATCTCGACCAGCGTGGCCGCCAAATGGTGGAGCAAGGCCTGGTACTGCCCCACCGCGCCAAACGCCATGCCCCGGGCGTTGGCCAAGACAATGACCAAGGTTAGCAAAGGCAAGGCAATCACCAGCGCAGCCGCCCAGGTGGGGGCCAAACGCAAGCGCCCCTGGCGGTCCTGCCCGGCCAAGGCCCGCGCCAAGAGGTAGCCCAGGCACACACCCAGCAAGCCGGGCAGCAAGCCGTAGACGAGAACGCCCAGGCACAGCAGCGCGGCGAGCAGGTAGCTCACCGACTGGGTGAGTGGCAGCGTGGTACTTGTTGGGCGGGCAGGTGTTTTGGAGGTCATGGTGTTAAAAGTGGACTACGCAGCAATTGCTTGGCGGGACAGAAATGAATCGGAAATGCAGGCTTTCGAAGGGGTAGAAGTGCAACTTTTGCCAGATCAGGCGCGCGCACGCAAGACTTGCAAATAGCGCAGCAATACGGCTACCACCAGCGCCGCAAACACGCGCTGCAGCACGGTGTTTTCGGCAAAGTCCAGCGGCTCGTCGAGCAGCACATAGACGGTGCCCATCAGCAAGACCGCTAAGCTGCGCAAGCGCCAGCCTTGTGGCACCAGGAACGCCGGCCCCAGGCGGCGCCACAGCACATGGCCCAGACCGCCGGCCAGCACGCCCAAGCACGCGCCCACCGCCACATCACCCGGCCAGTGCGCGCCCACCGCAATGCGCGACAGGCCCACCGCCGCCGCCAGCAGCCACAGCCATACAAAGCGGCCCCGGCGCTGCGCGTCCAGCGCAAAGTACAGGCTGCTGGCCACCGCAAACGCGGTGAGCGTGTGGCCTGAGGGCATGGAAGCCACCTCCAGCTTTTCACCCACCAGACGAAACAAGGTGTTGTCAATGACCGCCGCCGGGCGCGGGCTATCGAGCAAACCCTTGCCCAGGCGGGCAAACAGCACCGCAAAGGGCACGGCGCACAGCCAGGCCCAGAGCAAGCGTGGCGCCAGCACCAGCAGGGGCGATGTCACGGCCAGCACGCCCCAGGCATTGCCCAGCAGCGACAGCCCGGTCCACACTGGCGCGGGCAGCAGCAGACAGGCCTGGTTGATGGCCAAAAACAGCCCCGGTTCCCCCCAGTGCAGCCACAGCGGCGCACACAGGAGCAGCAGCGCAACGGGCGCAAGCCAACGGCGCCAATGTGGGGAGAAGGTGTTCAAGGCCATTTATTCCAGCCGCAGGCGCGGTTGCGGACTGCCCGACCAGCCATGGCAGGCGTAAAAGCGAAAACTTGCCAGCGGCGCGCCCCAGTGCGTGGCGTCTTGGGTGGCCAGCAGAGCGCAGTCACGAAACCCGTGTGCGCCCAGCGGCACGGTGTAAGCCATGGCCGACCAGTCCACCAGCAGCGTGTCGCCACCCACGGCCAGGTCGCCAGCCCAGAGGTCAAACTGGTCAAACCGGTCTTCCAGCACGTGCACTGGCAGGGGCCGCGCGTACCAGCCCAGGCGGCTGGCCAGGGTCCAGTTTTGCACGGCCACGCTCGTCAGGCCTTGTTCGGCGGCCAGCGCACGGGCGCGCGCCCCGGCGGCCTGCCAACCATACAAATCGGCAAAAGGGTTGGCGCCCACGGGCGTGTCCGCCAGGCTGCGCGGCAGCAGCGGCGTGCCACCACTGAGCATCAGGCCCGCCAAGCCCGCGCAAGCCAGGGCTTGCAGCGCTACCAAACCCGCAATGGCGGCGCGCCGCAGCCGCGCACCCGCCCGCCATTGCGCGGCTAGCGCGACCCCAGCAAACGGCGCCAGCGCCACCCAGGCCGGCGCCGTCCAATGGGGCAGGCTGCTGCCCCCGCCTGACAGATAGGCCAGCACCGCAAACGGCAGCACAAAAAACCAGCGCATCACACCCAAGCGGGTGCGCGCCCACGCGCCGCACCACAGCAGCGGCCCATAGGCCAGCAACTGCACCAGCACAAAGCGCAGCACCTCTAGAGAGCGCCAGGCGCTGCCCGCGCCGTGCTGCGCCTGGTAGGCAAAAGACACCCAGCCGTTGCGCGCATTCCAAACCGCAACCGGCGACACCAGCAGCAAGGCCAGCACCAGCGCGCCCCACAAGGCGGGCAGGCGCAACAGGCGCAGGCCGTGCGCGCTGAACAAGCACAGGGCGCAGGCCAGGGCCAAAAAGATGGCCGTGTATTTGCTCAAACCCGCCAACCCCAGTAGCAAGCCCAGTCCCAGCCAAGCTAACGGTCGCTGCGGCGCTCCAGGCTGCATCAAGGTGTGGGTTTGCAGCATCACTGCCACCGTGAAAAACATGAGGAGCGTGTCAGGCAGCAAACCAATGGCCAGCACATGCAGCATCGGCGCCAGCGCCAACACGGCCACCGCCCACAGGCCAGCGCGTTCGGCTGCATCACCGGTCACAAGCCTCTGCGCCAGGCGGTACACCCCCAGCACCGTGCCCAGCCACAGCGCGCCCGGCACCAGGCGCAACAGCACGGTCGGCGCGTCCAGCGCCACCAGCGGCCACTGCAGCCAGCCCACCAAGGGTGGGTGGTCAAAATAGCTCAAGGCCGGGTGTGCGGCGTACAGCAGGTAGTGCGCCTCGTCCACCGACAAGCCCAGGGCCACCGCCAGCGCGATGTGCAGCACCAGCGCAGCGGCAATCAGCCAGCGCGTAGCGCGCTCGGGCGGCAAAAAGCGGGGGGGATTTGTCAAGCACCAGTCCGGTCAAAAAGAATCCGCGCAGTCTAAACTGCCAGCCCGCAGCCCCGGCTGCCCCATCAACCCACCCAAAGGAACACCATGCCCACCTACCACGTAGAAATGATCGAAGGCCGCACCCTGGAGCAAAAGAAGAAACTGGTGCAAGAAATCACCCGCATCACTGTCGAAGTGCTGGGCGGCTCCCCCGACTCGGTGGACGTGCTAATCACCGACGTGAAAGCCGAAAACTGGGCCACCGGCGGCAAACTGTGGAGCGAGCCGCGCAACTGACCGAGGCGCGCAAACCGGCACCCGGTGTGCGTTTCCGGATTGACGCAAACGCGTAAACTGTTTCCATGTGCCAATTGCTAGGAATGAACAGCCGCCTGCCCGCCAGCCTGACGCTGAGTTTTACCGGGTTCGCCCAGCGCGGGGGCTGCACCGACCACCATTCCGACGGCTGGGGTATTGCTTTTTTTGAGAGCGATGGCGACCAGCCCGGCAAGGCGGCGCGGCATTTTGTGGACAAGGAGAGCGCGGCCACCTCGCCCATTGCGCACATGCTGCGCAGCTACCCCATCAAAAGCCACAACGTGGTGGCCCATGTGCGCAAGGCCACGGTGGGCGCGGTCAACCTGGAAAACTGCCACCCCTTTGTCCGCGAACTTTGGGGCCGCTACTGGGTGTTTGCCCACAATGGCGACCTGAAAGACTTTGCGCCCTTGTTGCACGGCAGCTTTCGACCGGTCGGAACGACGGACAGCGAGCTGGCCTTTTGCTGGATGCTGCAAGAGATGAACAAGTCGCACGCCGGGGTGCCCACCGAGACTGAACTCACCCACACCCTGCGTGAACTGTCGCAGCGCATTGCAAAACACGGTACCTTTAACTTTTTGCTCAGCAACGGCCAGGCGCTGTGGGCGCACGCCAGCACCAAGCTGCACTACGTGCTGCGCCAGCATCCGTTTAGCGAAGTGCAGCTCAAGGACGAAGACCTGAGCGTCGACCTGTCGCAGCTAAATTGCCCCGACGACCGCCAGGTGATTGTGGTGACCGAGCCACTCACGTCCAACGAGACCTGGGTGGCCATGGCGCCGGGCGAACTGCAGGTGTTTATCGAAGGGCAGCCTTTTACAGGGCAGCTGCCTCCAGCGCGTCCATGAACATGGCGCTCACGTCAAAGCCCGTCTGGTCGGTGATTTCCTGAAAGCAAGTCGGACTGGTCACGTTGATTTCGGTCAGGTGGGTGCCAATGATGTCCAGGCCCACCAGCAACAAGCCGCGCGCCGCCAGCACTGGGCCAATGGCCTCGGCCACCGCGCGGTCTGCGGCATTGAGCGGCTGCGCCACGCCCAAGCCGCCGGCCGCCAGGTTACCCCGCACCTCGCCGCCCTGGGGAATGCGCGCCAGGCAAAACGGCACCGGCTTGCCGCCAATGACCAGCACGCGCTTGTCGCCCTCGCGAATGGCGGGCAGAAACTTTTGCACCATCAGGCTTTGCGCGCCGTCTTGGTTCAGCGTCTCGGTGATTGAGCCCAGGTTGAGGCCGTCGTCTTTGACCCGGAATATGCCGCTGCCGCCCATGCCGTCCAGCGGCTTCAAGATGATGTCGCGGTGTTCCTCATGGAAAGCACGCACGGCCACCGCATCGCGCGTGACCAGCGTGGGCCCGATGAACTGGGGGAACTCCATGATGGCCAGCTTTTCCGGGTGGTCGCGCAGCGCGCGCGGCTTGTTGAACACCTGGGCGCCCTCGCGCTCAGCCTGCTCGAGCAAGTGGGTGGCATAGAAAAACTCGCTGTCAAAGGGCGGGTCTTTGCGCATGACCACGGCGCCAAAGCTGCGCACCTCGCGCACCTCGCCGCTTTCCAGAAAAAACCAGTCTGCCGGGTCGCCGGTTAGCCGAATCTGGCGCACCAGCGCCTGCACCACGCCGCCGCTGCGCCAAATGAGCTCGCACGGCTCGCAGGCCGCTACCGTATGTCCGCGCGCCTGGGCCTCGCGCATCATGGCGAACGTGGTGTCTTTGTATATCTGGAAAGACTCCAGCGGGTCGGCAACGAACAGAATATGCATCAGGGGGTTCTCCACGTGGACAAGCAGCTTGGCGCGCGGGGCGCGCACCGCAAAAAGGACTTGGGCGCGCTTTAAGCGGCTCGCTTGGCTGGGCGGTAGTGTTGCACAGCCAGGGCCAGCGCACCGGCCACCACGCCCCAAAACGCCGAACCCACGCCGCCAATGACCACGCCGCTCAGGGTGATCAAAAAAGTCACCATGGCCGCCTCACGGTCGGCCTCTTTGTGCAAAGCCGCCGCCAGCGCGCTGCCTATGGTGCCCATGAGCGCCAGCCCGGCGATGGCCGCCACCAGCTCTTTGGGGAAAGCGGTGAGTGCGGCCATGATGGTGGCGCCAAACAAACCCAGCGCGATGTAGAGCACGCCGCAGGACACGGCGGCGGTGTAGCGCCGCGCGCGGTCCGGGTGCGCCTCGGGCCCCATGCAAATAGCGGCGGTAATGGCGCTCAGGTTGAGCGAAAAAGCCCCAAACGGCGCCAGCACCAGTGTGGCCAAGCCAGTGAGCGTGATGATTTTGGACACCGGCAGCCCCGCGTCGCCCCCGCGTGCACGCTCGTCGCCAAAGCCCGAGGCGCGAATAGCCGCCACGCCGGGCAGGTTTTGCGAAGCCATGGTCACCACAAACAAGGGCAGCGCCAAACTCACCAGGGCTGAGAAGGAAAACACCGGCGCCACAAACACCGGCACCGTCAGCCCCAGTGGAACGTCCACCCGGCCAAAGCCGCCTTGCGCGGCCACAAACAAAACCGCGAACAGCAAGGTGCCGGGCACCGCGTAGCGCGGCATAAAGCGCTTGCCCAGTAAATAAGTGAGCAGCATAAGCACCACCAGTGGCAGCGCAGACTGGGCGGCAGCAAAGCCTGCCAGCCCAAAGCGGGCCAAGACGCCGGCTAACAAAGCGCTGGCCATGGCCACGGGGATGCGGTTCATTACCCGCTCAAACCAGCCGGTGGCGCCCACCA
>CAIYQF010000506.1 GCA_903928325.1 uncultured beta proteobacterium
ACCTGCGCCGCCCGTACATGCAAAACAACCTGATGCTGCGCTACCGCGTGTCCATGGAGGTGCGCAAGTTCCTGGACGCCAACGGCTTCGTGGACATCGAAACCCCCATGCTGACCAAGAGCACGCCCGAGGGCGCGCGCGACTACTTGGTGCCCAGTCGGGTGCACGACGGCCAGTTTTTTGCGCTGCCCCAGTCGCCCCAGCTGTTCAAGCAGTTGCTGATGGTGGCCGGGTTTGACCGCTACTACCAGATCACCAAGTGCTTCCGCGACGAAGACTTGCGCGCCGACCGCCAGCCCGAGTTCACCCAGATCGATATCGAAACCTCCTTCCTGGGCGAAGAAGAGATACGCGACATGTTCCAGGGCATGATTACCACGGTGTTCAAAAACACGATTGGCGTGGACCTGGGCGAGTTCCCGGTCATGAGCTATGCCGATGCCATGCACGTCTACGGCTCGGACAAACCCGACTTGCGCGTCAAGCTCCAGTTCACCGAGCTGACCGATGTGATGGGCGATGTGGACTTCAAGGTGTTCTCGGGCGCCGCCAATATGAAGGGCGGACGCGTGGTGGCCCTGCGGGTGCCCGGTGGTTCGGTCGAAGGCGGCGGTATCAGCCGCGGCGAGATCGACGCTTACACCGAGTTCGTCAAGATCTACGGCGCCAAAGGCTTGGCCTACATCCGGGTCAACGACATCTCCAAAGGACCATGCTTGGATGGCCCCTCGCGGTGGCCGGGTTTACAAAGCCCCATCGTGAAAAACATCCATGACAAAGCGCTTGCCGAAGTGCTGGCACGTACCGGTGCGATGGACGGCGACCTGATTTTCTTTGGCGCTGACAAGGCCAAGGTGGTCAACGACGCCATCGGCGCGCTGCGCATCAAGATAGGCCACAGCGAGTTTGGCAAGAAAAATGGCCTGTTCGAGACCGGCTGGCGCCCCATGTGGGTGGTGGACTTTCCGATGTTTGAGTACGACGAAGAGGCCCAGCGCTACACCGCCACGCACCACCCGTTTACCGCGCCCAAAGACGGCCACGAGGACTGGATGGTCACCGCGCCCGAGAAATGCATTTCCAAAGGCTACGACATGGTCTTGAACGGCTGGGAAATGGGCGGCGGCTCGGTGCGTATCCACCGCGCCGATGTGCAGCAAAAAGTGTTTGACGCCCTAAAGATCACGCCCGAAGAAGCGCAGCTCAAGTTCGGCTTCCTGCTCGACGCCTTGCAATATGGCGCGCCGCCGCACGGTGGCCTGGCCTTTGGCCTGGACCGCGTAGTGACGCTGATGACCGGCGCCGAGTCGATTCGCGACGTAATTGCCTTCCCAAAAACCCAGCGCGCCCAGTGCTTGCTCACCCAGGCGCCCAGCCCGGTGGACGAGAAGCAGTTGCGCGAATTGCACATTCGCCTGCGCAGTGCGGAGCCCGCCAAAGCGGGTCTTTAGGCGACGATTCAGGCGGCTTGGGCTTGCCCAGGCCTTCACAGCTCGAGGTTGTCGATCAGTCGGGTGTTTCCCAGCCGCGCTGCCGCCAGAACCACCATGGCCTCGCCTGGCGCGGGCGCTTGCAGGTCCGACTGGCGGCGCAGGGCCACGTAATCGGGCTTCCAGCCGGTGCTGCGCAGAGTCGCCATGGCTGCATCTTGCAGCGCCTGCACCGAAGTCTGGCCACCGCGAACTGCTTGGGCCAGGGTGCACAGTGCGGCGTACAGCTCACCCGCTTGGGCGCGCTCGGCGGGGCTGAGGTAGCCGTTGCGCGAGGACATGGCCAGCCCGTCGCTGGCGCGCCGGGTGTCGCTACCGACCACGTCCACTGGCAGGTTGAACTGCTGCACCATCTGGCGGATCACCATGAGCTGTTGGTAGTCTTTTTTGCCAAACACCGCCGTGCGCGCTTGCGTGCACGCCAGCAGTTTCATCACCACGGTACATACACCGGAAAAAAAGCCGGGGCGAAACTCGCCTTCGAGGGTATTGGCCAACGCAGGCGAGGGCTCTACTCTGAACGTTTGTGGCTCGGGGTACAGCACTTGCTCCGACGGAGCAAAGACCACGTCGCAGCCCGCTGCCTCGAGTTGTGCGCAGTCGGCGGCAAATGTGCGGGGGTAGCTGTCAAAGTCGTCCGAGGGGCCGAACTGCATGCGGTTGACAAAAATGGTCGCCACCGTCACGTCCCCCAGCGGCTTGGCCTGCCGTACCAGGGCCAGGTGCCCATCGTGCAAATTGCCCATGGTGGGCACCACGGCGGGGTGTTGATAGGTCGCTAGTGCGCAGCGCAGCGCAGGCAGGGTGTGAACAATGTGCATCGATTGCAAAGCCAATAAAAATCAAAACCGCCGGCGTGCGCAGGCATCCCACTGCGCGGCCACCGTGCTACCAGGCATGCAGTGCATCGACCGGAAAACTGCCGTCCTTTACGGCGGCGACATAGGCCTGCATGGCTTGGCGAATGGAACCCGATCCCGCCATGAAATTGCGCACGAACTTGGGGCACTTGCCCAGGTTCACGCCCAGCATATCGTGCAGCACCAGCACTTGCCCCGCCGTGCCCTTGCCCGCGCCAATTCCGATGGTGGCGCAATGCTGCAGCGCCTGGGTGAGCTCGGCAGAGAGCTGCGCGGGCACCATCTCCAGCACCAGCATGGACGCGCCGGCATCTTGAAGCGCGTGGGCCTCACGCTTGAGCAGTTCGGCGCTGGCGTCCGACTTGCCTTGCACGCGGTAACCGCCCAGGGCGTGCACGGTCTGGGGCGTCAGGCCCAGATGGGCGCATACCGGAATGCCGCGTTGTACCAAAAACTGCACCACCTCGGTGGTCCAGCCACCGCCCTCCAACTTGATCATGTGGGCCCCGGCCTGCATCAGGACCGCTGCGCTGCGAAAAGCCTGTTCCTTGGACTCCTGGTAGAG
>CAIYQF010000507.1 GCA_903928325.1 uncultured beta proteobacterium
CAACGCTCAAGCCCATGCTGAGCCAAGCTGGCTTTGTGACGCGTGACGCGCGCGAAGTCGAACGTAAAAAGGTCGGCTTCCACGGCGCACGCCGTCGCAAGCAGTTCTCTAAGCGTTAATCCCGCACCGGGAATGCAAAAAGGCCGCCCGGGCACTGCTTGGGCGGTTTTTTGTTTTATGGGAAGCCACATTCGTGAGATTTCGACTGTTACGCCGCCGCCTGACCATTAGTGCCCCGCGCATGTCGGTGCGCAGCGCGTTCCCCTGGCCGGTACGCTGGGCCATCGTGGCTCTGGTATTTGGCTTTTGCGCTGCCATCGGGCTGTGGGCGTTTGAATTTGGCCGTGACATTGCGGGCCTGGAAAACGGTAGCCAGGCTGAACTGCTGCAATTGCGCACCCAGACCAAAACCATGAAGGCCGAACTCGACGAAGCCAAAGAGCAGCGCATTCAGGCCCAATCGATCGCCAATACGGCCGGGGCTTTGGTAGCTGCAGAAAAAGCATCCACTGAGCGCATAGCCACCCAGGTCAAGCAACTCGAAGACGACAACCGCCGCCTGCGCGACGACCTCGGGTTTTTTGAAAAGCTGATTCCGGCAGTGTCCACGGATCCGGTGGCGATCCGCGGGCTTCAGGCCGAGCCGCTGGATAATGGCAAAATTCGCTGGCAGGTGCTGGTGATTCAAAACAAGAAAAATGCACCAGAGCTGGTCGGCTCGCTGGAGGTCAGTTTCAGCGGCATTCTTAACGGAAAGCCCTGGACTAGCGCCCAGCCCGGCGCCAGCGTGGCGCTCAAGGTCTTGCAGTATGGGCGCATGGAGGGGACTTTTGAAGTGCCAGCCCAGGTGCTTGTTAAGGGCGTTACGGCGCGCGTGATGGAGGGTACGGTGGTACGTGCGAGCCATTCGGTCAAGCTGTAAGCGCCTGCCCAAGCCCATTTAACCCACAAAAGGACTGCGATGTTCAACAAGAAAAAGCAACCGCCACTTAAAAGTTTGGTCGCACAGGGCGCGCGCGTAGTGGGCGACATCTATTTCGCCGAAGGGCTGCGGGTGGAGTGCGAGATCGTCGGCAATATTTCCCCTGTGGACGCCAATGCCAGTATTTTGGTGATTGCGGAGTCAGCGGCAGTCACCGGGTCCATCGTGGCGGACCACATCATCATCAATGGCAGCGTTACCGGTGCGGTGACGGCGCGCCTGATGCTAGAGCTCCAACCCAATGCCCGCATTGAGGGCGATGTCGAATACGGCGCCCTTGAAATGCACCAGGGCGCCTTGATTGCCGGTAGGCTCACGCCTCTGCTGGGCTCTGTTGCAAAGCCCGCACTGGTATCCGAGTCAATCGGGGACTGAAGCGATTCCCGAGCAAAATACTGTACTATTACCTATTGCCATTTTTCGGAGTTACCAATGAGCGCCCTTGCCGAATCCATGCCCACGGAAATGCCAGCCCCTATTCTGTTTACCGACAGCGCCGCTGCCAAGGTGGCCGACCTGATTGCCGAAGAGGGAAACAACGAACTGAAACTGCGCGTCTTCGTGCAAGGCGGCGGATGCTCAGGCTTCCAATACGGCTTCACCTTTGACGAAATTACCAACGAAGACGACACCACCATGACCAAAAACGGGGTTTCCCTGTTGATTGACGCCATGAGCTACCAGTACCTGGTGGGCGCCGAGATCGATTACAAAGAAGACCTGCAGGGTGCGCAGTTCGTCATCAAAAACCCCAACGCTACCACCACTTGCGGCTGCGGCTCGTCGTTCTCGACCTGAAGCGAGAAGCCGACAAAACATCTTAAGCCGGGTAAATGGCTCCTAAGATTCGGGCGCCTTGTGCGCCCGTAACACTTGGTAGGCTGGATTTTTTGCGCAGCACTGTTTGCTGGGCCAGCCAGGCAAATGCCAGGGCTTCCACGTCGGTAGGCGCTACGCCCAGCGCAGCAGAGCTGCACACCGGGCTTGCGCCCATGGCGGCTTGCAGCCTTTGCATCAGGGCGTCGTTGTGCGCACCGCCGCCGCACACTACCAGCATGTCGCAAGTTTGAGGCGCCCATTGCAAGGCGCGCACGCAGGCCCAGGCGGTCAGCTCCGTCAGCGTGGCCTGCACGTCCTGGGCCGTAATCCCTTCAGACCCCTGCAGGCGCTGGCGCAGCCAGGGCATGTGAAAGAGGTCGCGCCCAGTGCTTTTGGGTGGTGGCTTGGTAAAGAAGGCATCGTTCTGCAAGGCCGCCAGCAGCCCAGCATGGATTACGCCAGTCGCGCCCCAGTGGCCCCGGTCGTCAAACGCGGCACCCGTGTGCAACTGGCACCAGGTGTCCATCAAAGCGTTGCCTGGACCGCAGTCAAAGCCAATCAGTGGCGCATCGGTCGACGTTTGCGCCCCTGGCAAGAGCGTGATGTTGGAAATGCCGCCAATATTGAGCACCGCCCGGGCATGGCTGGGGTGGCCAAACACCGCGCGGTGAAACGGTGGCACCAGCGGCGCACCCTGGCCGCCGGCTGCCACATCGCGGCTGCGAAAGTCGCCCACCACGTCGATTCCGCAGAGTTCTGCCAACAAGGCCGGCTGGTTGAGTTGCAGGGTGTAGCCGGTGCTGTCAAATTCTTGCGGGCGGTGGCGCACCGTCTGGCCATGGGCGCCTATGGCAGTCACTTGGGTGGGCTGCAATTGGCTGTGGGCCAACAGGTCGGCCACTACTTCGGCATAGATGCGCACAAGGGCATTGGCTGCCAAGGCGGCGCGGTGAAGCTCGTTGCCGCCGGGGGTATTGAGGGCCAGGAGTTCGGCACGCAGGGCAGTCGGGAAGGGCCGACTTGCGCTGGCCAGCACACTGGACGGGTGAGCCGGTTCAGAGAAGTCCGCGAGCACGCCGTCCACGCCATCGAGCGAGGTGCCCGACATCAAGCCGATGAACAGCGCCTGCGCTTGCACTGACACGAACCGCTATTGCACGTTGCCGACTTGCACCTGCGCGGCAGCGCTGAGTTGCGCGCGCACCGATTGCGCAGCCTTGTCAAACAGGGGTTTGACCGACGCCGCCAGGGGCACTGGGGTGTTGGCGCGGGCCAGGGTGAGCGGGTCTTTGTGCACGCCGTTCACACGGAATTCGAAATGCAGGTGCGGCCCTGTAGCCCAGCCGGTGGCGCCTACCAGGCCAATGTTTTCACCCTGCTGCACACGCTGCCCGGTGCGCACATTGATTTTGCTCAGGTGCGCGTAGACCGTGGTGTTGCTGGCATTGTGTTTGACCATCACCACGTTGCCAAAGCCATTTTGCACCCCAGCAAATTCGACCACACCGTCGCCCACGGTGCGCACGGGCGTTCCGGTGGCGGCGCCATAGTCCACGCCCAAGTGCGCGCGCCAGGTTTGCAAAATGGGGTGGAAGCGCATGGCAAAGCCGCTGGTGACGCGCGAAAACACCATGGGCGACGCTAGAAAAGCGCGGCGCAGGCTTTCGCCAGCCAGCGTGTAATAGCCGCCTTTGGCCTGGGCTGCGGCCCCTGGCTGTCCGGCCCTGGCTTCTTGGAACCACATGGCCTGGAAGGTTTTACCGGCGTTGACAAATTCGGTGCTCAACACCCGCCCGGCACGCAAAGGCTCGCCATCACCTTCGAGGGTTTCATAGACCACGGAAAAGCGGTCGCCCTTGCGCAGCGCGCGATGAAAATCAATGTCGCCGGAGAAAATTTCCGCCATTTGCACCGCGATGGCGTCAGGAATGCGTGCGTCGTCGGTGGCCGCGAACAGGGACGATTGGATGGTGCCGCTGGCCATGCGCGAGCTCACGCTCAGGGGCACGGTCTCTAGTTTGGATGTGTAGCCCTGTTCGGACTTGGTGATGCTCAGGCGCATAAAGTGGCCATCGTCCTCGGGGCTCCAGCGTGCGCTTAATGCGACCAGTGCGCTGCGCTCGTCCACTTCGGCGCTCACGTTGCGTCTGGCGCGGCCCATCAGGGTTTGCTGTACCAACCGGTCGCTGCGCAAGAAAGCCGCAGCACTGGCGTCTATTACGCCCAGGCGCTTGAGCAGCGTGTCGGCGGTGTCGGTGCTGCGCGTCAGGTCGGAGCGGTACAGGCGCATGGCCTGGGTGGCCAAGGCGTCTAGTTGGGGTGCCAAGGGCAGCGGCTGCACCGTCTCGACCACGGTGCGCTGGGGCAGGGTAGAGGCGTCTGGCGCCAAGGTGGCGACTGCAAAGCTGGCGCCCGCACCGCCCAGCAGCAGCACTGCCACGGCTGCCAGCACGCGCCGAGGGTGTTGGCGCAATGCCTGGGCCATACGCTGTACGGCAGCTTGCTCGGTTGGCGTCGGTTGAGAACTCAAATTGGGGCTCCTGGCAGGGCCGGGGACCGCCGAAGGCCACCGCACCGGGATGCACGGTTGGCGGCGACTAAAATCATCAGCCCAGGCCAAGCGCGCGTGAAATCTAACGTCCAGTATATCGGGCTTCAAAATCAGTCCGAAAAAGAAGCAGCCTTCTCCAGCCCCACACCAACTCTATGACCCAAGCAAACCATGCCGCCCACCCCGTGACCGACTGCGTGCGCGAGGCGCTCGCCGTGTCCCTGCGCGGCTGCGATGAACTGATTCCCCAAGATGAGTGGGTCAAGAAGCTGGCGCGCTCCGAGGCCACGGGCAAACCGCTGCGCATCAAACTTGGGCTGGACCCGACCGCGCCGGACATTCATCTGGGCCACACCGTGGTGCTGAACAAAATGCGCCAGCTGCAGGACCTGGGCCACACGGTGATTTTTTTGATTGGCGACTTCACCAGCATGATTGGCGACCCGTCCGGGCGCAACACCACCCGCCCGCCGCTGAGCGCCGAGCAAATCAAGCAAAACGCCCAGACCTATTACAAACAGGCCAGCCTGGTGCTGGACCCGGCCAAGACCGAGATTCGCTACAACAGCGAGTGGAGCGACCCGTTGGGCGCACGCGGCATGATCCAGCTCGCCAGCCGCTACACGGTGGCGCGCATGATGGAGCGCAATGACTTTCATGACCGCTTCAAGGCCGGCCAGTCGATCAGCGTGCACGAATTTTTGTACCCGCTGATGCAGGGCTACGACAGCGTGGCGTTGGAGAGTGACCTGGAATTGGGCGGCACCGACCAGAAGTTCAATCTGCTGGTGGGGCGCCAATTGCAGTCCGAGTACGGCCAGGAGCCGC
>CAIYQF010000508.1 GCA_903928325.1 uncultured beta proteobacterium
GATGTCCAAGTCTTCGGCGTGGCTAAAGCTCATGATCAGCACGCGCGACTGCGCCGCCAAGCCCGGCACCGCGCCTTGCACCGGATTGGAGTGTTCGCACTGCACGCCAGCGGGCACGTCGGTGGGGAAAATGCCGTCGCGGCTGTCAATCCAGGTCAGCCGCAGGGGCAGCGGTGCCAGCGCGTGCGCCAAGGCAGCGCCCACATGTCCGCCGCCAAACAAGGTCACGGGGGCGCGGTCGGTGGTGAGCCGTTGCAGCAACGCGACGCGGTCGTGGTCGCTGACGCGCTCAAAACGCAACATAACCTGGCCGCCACAGCACTGGCCCAAGTTGGGCCCCAATGTAAAACGCTGCAATGCAGCAATTTCGTCGCCCTGCACCAGGGCCCGCGCTTGGGCAATAGCGTCAAATTCCAGGTGCCCGCCCCCGACGCTGCCTACCACCTGGTCGCTAAAAACAGCCATCCAAGCACCTGGGCTGCGCGGCACCGAACCACGTGCCGCTTGCACCGTGACCAAAACCGCGTTACCGTGGGTCAGTTTTGAGAAAAACAGTGCGGCGTGCTGGCTCATGGGTGGCTTTGTACCACGCCACTTGACGGCAAAAAAACAAACACTTGCGGAGACCCAGCATGCACCCACCCGCTTCCCAAGCGCCTACTGGCGCGCCTTGTTACACACGCTTGCGCAACGGCCTCTTGGCCACCGCTACCTGCATCGTGGCCGGTTGCGCAAGCCCCCCGCCAGCGCCGGTTTCCGTCGTCAAACCAGCCCAGCCGGTGGCACCGGTGGCACCAGCGCCCGTGTACGCCACGCCCGAAGTGCCTGTGGCCGTGGCGGCCGAGGTGGTGCGTATTCCCAGCTTGGTATCGCAGGCTGCCAATGCGCGCGATTACCGGCGCGATGCGGCCACCCACCTCTACAAAAAGCTCAGTGACCGCATCTACAGCGGAAAAATGCCGCCATTGCTGCAGGCCGTGGGGGTTTTGCAGGTCGACATCGACCAGCACGGCGACGTGACCGCGCTGCGCTGGATGCGCGCGCCCAGCCATGTTCCGGCCGTGATGGCAGAAATTGAGCGCTCGGTGCGTGCTGCAGCCCCGTACCCAGCGCCGGTCAAGCTGGGACAAGTCACGTACACCGACACCTGGCTGTGGCACAAAAGCGGCCGCTTCCAGCTCGATACCTTGTCCGAAGGGCAAATTTAGCCTGGCCAGGGGCATCGCCACGGTGCGCCTCACGATCCCCGGTAGGTCGAATAACTCCAAGGGCTGGCCAGGAGCGGCACGTGGTAGTGCTGGCTGACATCGGCCACGCCAAAGTCGAGGCTCACCTGGTCCAAAAAAGGCGGCTGCGGCAGCGCAACGCCCCGGCCCCTGAAGTACGCGGCCACATCAAATACCAGGCGGTAGCTGCCACGCTGAAGGCTTTGGTTGTCGTACAACAGGCCGTCGGGGTTGCGACCATCGGCATTGAGCACAAAGGTCTTGACCAGGCTGGGCGGCGCATCGGCCAACGTGGTGTAGAGCGCCACCCGCATGCCCACCGCCGGCGTGCCGTGCATGGTGTCTAAAACGTGGGTACTAAGGCCCATGGCAGTTTCCTTTGAATGTGGGGACGGTACTGCGCCAAAGTGTATACAGTTTTGCGGCTTTCGCGCTATCATGCCCGGCATGGATGCATCCACGCCCACCGATTTGATCGTCGAGTCGCTCACACGCAGCATGGTGGAGCACCGTTTGCTGCCCGGCGCCAAGCTGGTCGAGCAGAAACTGGCGACCGAGTTCGGGGTGTCGCGCACGCTGATCCGCCAGGCGCTGTTTCGGCTCTCCCAAAACCACCTGGTTCGCATGGAGCCCGCGCGTGGGGCCTTTGTGGCAGCGCCCTCGGCCACCGAGGCACGCCAGGTGTTTGCCGTGCGGCGTATGCTTGAGGCGGGCATGGTGCGCAGTTTGATGACGCATGTGCAGCCCGAGCACATCCAGGCCCTGCAGGAACATATTGGGCGCGAGGCAGACGCCGTGGCCCAGGGCGACCGGCGCGGCCGCACCGTGCTGCTGGGCGACTTTCACGTGCTCATCGCCCAGCTCATGGGCAATACCGTGCTGGCCCACATGCTGGGTGATTTGAACTCGCGCTGCGCGCTGATCACAATGCTGTACCAAACCGACGCCGGCGCGTCGCACTCGCAAGAGGAGCACAGCGCCATCGTGCAGGCCGTCCAAAACGGCGACGAGGCGCTGGCCTTGCGCCTGATGGATGAGCACCTGTGCCATGTGGAAGCGGCGCTGGCCCCACTTTCGCCCGTTTCGCCCCCCGCTTGCCCTGCGCCCGCAGCACCGCCTGTTTAACCCGCCCACCCGTTCTGCCATGACCCTGTACGACGCCACCGCCCCCTACCCCCGCGACCTGGTGGGCTACGGCCCCACGCCCCCGCACCCCCACTGGCCTGGTCAAGCGCGGGTGGCGGTGCAATTTGTTCTGAACTACGAAGAGGGCGGCGAAAACAGCGTGCTCCATGGCGACGCGGGGTCGGAGCAATTTTTGTCTGAGATGTTCAACCCGCCGGCATTTGCCGACCGCCATATCAGCATGGAAGGTATTTACGAGTATGGCTCGCGCGCGGGCGTGTGGCGCTTGTTGCGCGAATTTGAAAAGCGCAAGCTGCCGCTGACCGTGTTTGGCGTGGCCACCGCCTTACAGCGCCACCCCGAACTGTGCGCCGCAGTGGGCGAACTGGGCCACGATATCGCCTGCCACGGCCTAAAGTGGATCCACTACCAAAACATCGACGAGGCCACTGAGCGCGCCCACATGGCGCAGGCCATGGACATCTTGCAAAGCCTGACCGGCGCGCGCCCCCTGGGCTGGTACACCGGGCGCGACAGCCCCAACACGCGCCGTCTGGTGGCCGACTACGGCGGCTTTGCCTATGACAGCGACTACTACGGCGACGACCTGCCGTTTTGGATGCAGGTGCGCAAGACCGACGGCAGCGTGGTGCCGCAACTCATCGTGCCGTACACCCTAGACTGCAACGACATGCGCTTTGCGCTGCCCCAGGGTTACTCCCACGCGGACCCGTTTTTTCAGTACCTCAAGGACAGCTTTGACGCCCTGTACGCCGAAGGCGACCCGCTGGGCCTGAATGCCCCCAAGATGATGAGCGTGGGCATGCATTGCCGGTTGCTGGGCCGACCCGGGCGCATCACCGCCTTGCAGCGCTTTTTGGACCACATCCAGTCGCATGACCGGGTGTGGGTTTGCCGGCGCCTGGACCTGGCGCGCCACTGGGCCACCACCCATCCGTGTAAACCAAAGGTTTAAGCCCCATGCCGACCCCCGCCCTGAGCCTGGCTCAACTCAATAGCGCCCCACTGGTACAGGCCCAGGCTCTGCTGGGCGGCCTGTACGAGCACTCGGACTGGATCGCCCACCAGGCGCTGGCGCAGCGGCCTTTTGCCTCGCTGGCGCAGCTGAAATACGCCATGTGCCAGGTGCTGGACGCGGCGCCACGAGCGGCCCAACTGGCCCTGGTGCGCGCCCACCCTGAGCTAGCGGGCAAAGCGCTGGTGGTCGAGGACCTGACCGCCGAGTCGCGTCACGAGCAACAAAAAGCCGGTTTAACCGACTGCACGGAGCAGGAACTGGCGCACATTCAAGAACTTAACAGCGACTACCAAGCCAAGTTTGGCTGGCCATTTATTTTGGCCGTGCGCGGACCGCGCGGTACCGGGCTGGCCAAGCGCGAGATCTTGCAAACCTTTGCGCGGCGTCTGCAAGACCACCCCGATGTGGAGCTGCAGGAGTGCCTGCGCAACATCCACCGCATTGTGGAAATCCGCCTGGGCGACAAGTTCGGCTGCGAGCCCACGCAAGGCAACTTGGTATGGGACTGGCAAGAAAGCCTGGCGCGCCACAGCGACCCCGGCTACGCCGAACGTGGCGAGCTGACCGTGACCTACCTGACCGACGCC
>CAIYQF010000509.1 GCA_903928325.1 uncultured beta proteobacterium
AGCGACTTGCCCATCATCATGCTCACCGCGCGTGGCGATGAAGCCGATCGCGTCGCAGGGCTGGACGCCGGGGCCGACGACTACATCGCAAAGCCTTTTTCCACCAAAGAGTTGTTGGCACGGGTGCGTGCTGTATTGCGCCGGCGTTTGCCAGAGCCCAAGGGCGAGGCCATTGTGATTGCCGGTCTGAGTCTGGACTCGGCCACGCACCGCGTGTCTTTCAAGGACCAGGCGCTGCGCTTGGGTCCAACAGAGTTCAAGCTCTTGCATTATTTGATGGGCCATGCCGAGCGCGTGCACAGCCGTGGCCAGTTGCTCGACAAGGTCTGGGGTGACCATGTATACATCGAAGAGCGTACGGTGGACGTTCATGTCAAGCGTTTGCGCGAAGCACTGGGCGCGGCGGGCGCCATGGTAGAGACAGTGCGCGGTGCGGGCTATCGCATCACCGCCAAGCCCCTCGTTGCTGTGGATACGCCAGACAAAGCAGGCGCGCTGTAGCGATACACCTGCGGTGTTTTTTCGCCTTTTTAGTTTTGTGATTTTCCAACTCCTGGGTTTTGCCTTGGGTTGGTGGTTTGTCCATATTTTTGTACCCGAAGGAGCCGGTGCGGCTATTGCCTCGTTGAGCGGCGCGATCGTGGCCAGCTATTTTTGGCAGGTTCTTGACTTGACCCAGGGCTTGCGGGTCTTGCGTTGGTTGCGCACGGGGGATGCCGCGCAGGGCGGTGTCCGGTTCGGCCTGTGGGGCGAGGTTTCTGACCGGATTCGCCGCCTGATGCGCACCGGCGAGCGTACCCTGCAGCAGCACGACGGGCGCTTGCAGGAGTTCTTGGCTGCCATGCAAGCCTCTCCCAATGGGGTCGTACTTTTGGACGCCGATGTGCGCATCGAATGGTTCAACCAGTCGGCGGGGCAGCATTTCGGTTTGGATTCGGAGCGCGACTTGTTGCAGCACTTTGGTAATTTGGTGCGCGACCCGGGGTTTGCTGAGTATTTGGCCGCAGGTGACTTCCGGCACGATGTGCTGATGCCAGGGCGCGCCAGTACGGTGACCAAGCCCGTGCGCTTGTCGGTTCATATTCACCCGTATGGCGATGGCCGCAGCCTGCTGTTGTCGCGTGATGTGACGGCGGTGGAGCAGGCCGAGGCCATGCGCCGCGACTTTGTGGCCAATGTGTCGCATGAAATCCGCACGCCATTGACCGTGCTGGGCGGGTTTGTTGAAACCCTGCAAACCCTGCCCCTGGATGACGAAGAGCGCCGGCGCTATCTGGACCTGATGGCGCAGCAGGCCTCAAGAATGCAGTCGCTGGTCAGCGATTTGTTAACGCTTTCGCGCTTGGAAGGAAGTCCTCTGCCATCAGTCCATGACTGGGTGGGCGCGGACGGCATCCTGGACCAATGTCGCCAAGAAGCACACGAGCTTTCCCGTATTTTGTGGAGCGAGCCGCAGCAGATCCTGTTTGATTACGAAACGGATATTTTGCTGGCCGGTTCTGCGCTGGAACTGCACAGCGCCATGTTCAACCTGATTGGCAATGCGGTGCGCTACACCCCGCCGGACAAAACCATTCGGGTGGCTTTGCAACTGCAAGTGGATGGAAGCGCCATTTTTTCGGTGCGCGACGAGGGTGTTGGCATTGCGGCAGAGCATATTCCCCGCCTGACAGAGCGCTTTTACCGGGTGGACCGCAGCCGCTCGCGTGATACCGGCGGCACGGGACTGGGTCTGGCCATCGTGAAACACGTGGCGCAGCGCCACGGCGGCGAACTGTCGATTGTCAGCGCGCCGGGACAGGGGTCAGATCG